>JAGONM010000082.1 GCA_017993055.1 Armatimonadota bacterium | reverse complement strand
GCGTCCATCGGCGTTCATCGGCGGTTGATATGGCTTTGAATGAAATGATCGAAGCAAGCAAGCAGGCGATGGAGAACGCGTACGCTCCGTACAGCGGGTTCCGGGTCGGGGCGGCGGTACTCGGAGCGAGCGGGCGGATCTACACCGGCTGCAACGTGGAGAACGCCTCCTACGGGCTGTCCGTATGCGCGGAACGAGTCGCTGTCTTCAAGGCCGTCTCCGAGGGCGAGCAGGCAATCAAGGCAGTGGCGATATCGTGCTCGACGGGAGAGGCCGCCCCACCCTGCGGCGCTTGCAGGCAGGTCCTCGCGGAGTTCGCGCCCAAAGACGGGCCGCTTTGCATCTATCTGGTTTCAGACGAGGGAGTGGAGACACACACGCTCGACGAGCTGCTCCCGAACGCATTCAGAATGGAGAACACCGATGGCTGATAAGATCGCAACAAGAGACGCATACGGCAGCGCGCTTGCCGAACTCGGCAGGACGAACCCGAACGTCGTCGCATGCGACGCCGACCTGTCCAAGTCCACCAAGACCAACGTCTTCAAGAAGGAGTTTCCCGGCCGGCACTTCAACTTCGGCATCGCCGAGGCGAACATGATGAGCACGGCGGCGGGCATGTCAACGTGCGGCAAGATCCCGTTCGTCAGCACGTTCGCCGTGTTCGCGAGCGGGCGCGCCTGGGAGCAGGTCCGCGTCTCGATCTGCTACCCGGAGCTGAACGTCAAGATCGTCCCGACGCACGCGGGGATCACCGTCGGCGAGGACGGAGCGTCCCACCAGGCGAACGAGGACATCGCCCTGATGCGCGCCCTGCCGAACATGACGGTGATCGTCCCTGCCGACGGCGTCGAGACGAAGAAGGCCGTCTTCGCGGCGGCGGAGTTCAAGGGTCCGGTCTACATCCGGCTCGGGCGGGCCGAGATACCCGTCATCTTCAGCGAGGACTACGATTTCGAGATCGGCAAGGCCGTCGTGATGCGCCCGGGCGGCGACGTCTCGATCTTCGCGTGCGGCATGATGACCGCGGTCGCCCTGGACGCCGCCGAGACGCTCGCGGCCGAAGGGATATCCGCCGAGGTGGTCAACGTCTCGACGATCAAGCCGCTCGACGCGGAGACCGTGCTGACCTCCGCCCTGAAGACCGGATGCGCGGTGACGGCCGAGGAACACAGCATCGTCGGCGGGCTGGGAGGCGCGGTCCTGGAGGCCCTCGCGGACGGCTGCCCGGTGCCGGTCGAGCGCGTGGGGATGCCGGACGTCTTCGGCGAGTCGGGGAAGCCTGACCTGCTGCTCGAGAAGTACGGCATGACGGCGGAGGACATCGTTGACGCGGCGAGGCTGGCGGTCGAGCGCAAACAGGAGTTGAAGTAGATGCCCGCCGGGACTGCCGTTCAGTTCGGCGCGGGAAACATCGGCCGCGGCTTCACCGCCCAGCTCTTCACCGAGTCGGGATACGAGGTCGTCTTCGTTGACGTCATTGACGAGGTGGTGGACCTGATCAACGAGCGGCGGAGCTACCCGATCGAGATCGCGTCGGAACACCCCGAGACAGTCACCATCACTAACGTGCGCGCCGTCCACGGCTCCGACCGCGAGGCCGTCGCGCGGGAGATCAGGGACTCCTCGCTCGTCTGCACCGCCGTGGGGGTGAACGTCCTCAGGCACGTCGCCCCGGCGATCGCCCGGGGGATCGAGCTCAGGGCCGATGCGGGTATCGAAGAGCCGCTGAACATCATCATCTGCGAGAACCTGATCACCGCCGGGGAGACCCTGCGCGGGCACATCCTCGACGCCCTGCCCTCGCGGTACGCCGCGTACATGGACGAGCGCATCGGGTTCGTCGGGTCGGTCGTCAGCCGGATGGTGCCGGTGATGACCGAGGAGCAGAAGAAGCGCGACCCGCTGCTCATCATCGTGGAGGCCTACAAGCGGCTGCCGGTGGACGGCAGGGGATTCAAGGGCGAGGTGCCGAGGATCGTCGGCTTCGAGCCTTACAACAACTTCGCGGCGTACATCGAGCGCAAGCTCTTCACGCACAACCTCGGGCACGCGACCTCCGCCTATCTCGGCTGGCTGAAGGGGTACGAATACACCTGGCAGTCCATGCGCGACCCGCGGGTCCGGAGAATCACCGAGGCCGCCCTCGCGGAGACCGGGAAGGCGCTCATCGAGCGGCACGGGTTCGCGCCGGAGAAGCATCAGGCGCACATAGACGACCTGCTCGAGCGGTTCGGCAACGTCGCGCTCGGCGACCAGGTGACGAGGGTCGGCCGCGACCCGATCCGCAAGCTGGGGCCGGAGGACCGCATGATAGGCGGGGGGAAGCTCTGCCTGGAGTACGGCGTCGAGCCGACCAACGTCTGCGTCGGGACGGCGGCGGCCCTGCTATTTGACAACCCGGACGACCCGGCGGCGCTGGAGGTGCAGGAGATGATCGGCGGCGGCGGCCTCGACCGGGTGTTCCGCGAGGTCTGCGGGTTGGACCCGGCGTCCCGGCTGGCCGGGATGATCCGTGAGCAGTATGAGCGTCTGAGAGCTGAGCATTGATAGAGTAACCCGTCAGTCCTGAGTGCGCCTCCGGGCGTGTATCGAAGGATGGCCTGGCGCCGCAAGAACGCCCTTCGATACGTGCCGTCATTCACCGGCACACTCGGGGCT
>JAGONM010000081.1 GCA_017993055.1 Armatimonadota bacterium | reverse complement strand
GCCCCTAAGGTGAACGGTCGAGCATGTCGGTATAGATTCCCGGCTTGCTGTCGGGGATGACGGTCGCGCCGGAGCACTTCTCGTAGAAGCCGGTCGGGCCGGCCCCGCCGATGATCGCGTAGGCGTAACCCATCTCTCGCATAGCGTGGAGGCAGGCGAGGTAGAGCGCCTTGCCGACCCCCTTCCCTCGGTACGACTCCAGGACCCCCGTCGGGCCGAAGAACCCTCGGCGGGTACACTCGTGGCACGCGAAGCCTATGATCTTCTTCTCGTGCGTGGCGATGAAGGCCGTCCGCGGGTGCTGGTGGCAGCCGATCATCGCTTCATCGGCCCACAGTTCGGAGAAGTTCTCCAGCACGAACCGCCGGAGCGCCGAGGTCTCATAGGACGCTACGCGGCGTATGGTGATCCCCTCGTCCTTCAGCCGATCGATGCCCTCGCTGTCGTCAGGGAGATCGTACAGCTTCACAAGCATATCAGGCATTTCGTACTCCTACTCATGCTCATACTCTAGGCGGGGTTTCGGGCCGGCACGAGGCACGGCCACTACAGGGCAGATCGGGCGAAGCATTGGCGATCATCAAGGCAGGTCGGCACTCAGCCGTGGGCCAATGCTTAGCCCCTACAGGTCACTTGGATGTGTACCTCGCGGCGATCTGCCTCTCGCGGTCGGTGCCGGAGGCATACCGCTTCATCAGCCCGTCGAACCCCTTGAACATGTTCATCGCCGCGTCCTCGTACATCTTCATGACGGCCGCGCGCTTGTCAGGGGTCAGGTCCGAGTACCAGCCCGACGCATCGCGCGAAGCCCTCGTCCGACAGGCCTGGAAGGCGCGGAGCGCCTCGTCCGCGTAGTCTCTCTCATACCCGGCCCGCAGCTTCCTCCGCACCTCGGACAGCGACTCGAAAGGACTGCGCAGACCCGCCGGAAGTTCGACCTCCTCAGCGACCGCGGCTTCTCCCGATGCATTTGCCTCCGCGACTGCCCGAATCTCTTCCGACGGCCATCCGCCGGCCGTCACGATCTCGACGCGCGCGTTCTTCGGCAGTTTCTCGAAGGGAAGCACGACGCGGTCCACGGCATCAACCTTCCAAGCGCTCCCATTGACCTTGAGCGACTTGACAGCCGGGCCGCCGTTCTTCAGCGAGATCGTGATCCGCTTTTCGCCGAACCGGACAGGTTCCTTCTGGGAGTACTCAGCAATGCCGGGAGGAACGTGCGGGAAGAGGGTGAGGCTGTCGGCCTTGTAGACGTACTCGAAGAGGCCGCGCGCCGTCGCCGCCGGGATTCCGAGCGCGTCCCAGCAGAGGTTAGTCAGCCTGTCGTCGAACCAGACCTTCGCGCCGAAATCCTTGAGCGGCGCGTCCATCTGGTAGTCCTTCGCCAGCCGCTCGGAATGGAGCGCCGACCTGCGGACGTCATCGAACTCGCCAAGCCGGTAGTAGGCCATGATCGCGCGCGCCTCGACGGTTGACCATGCGCCGCCGTTGACCCACATGCCGTATGTCCACAGGCCCTCGTGATCTGTGCTTTCCCAGTTGTCGTACATGTCGTCGAGCGACGGGTAGTTCGTGATGATGAAGTCGTGCGGCCGGAGTTCCGGAATCGAAGCGATCTTCGCGTAGATCTTGCGCGACTGAGCGTGATCGGCCACCCGGAACGCCACCGCATCCACGTTTGCCACCGCCTCGAAGTAGCCGTACTTCTCCTGACCAAGGACGCCGTGCTTCGTGCCGTCGGTCTCGACGGACTTCACGAAGTACCCTTCGGGCGTTACGAGGCGCGAGAGAGAGCCGCGGGTTGCCCGGCGGCGCTCGTCGTAGAACGAGGCCTTGCTCGAATCGCCCACCAGCTTCTGGAGTTCGACCATGCGATCGAGGGCGGCCAGATAGGTGATGGACAGCCCGGCGAGATGCCCCTTACCGAAGGAGCCGTCCGCCTGCCTGATCCCGCCGTAGCTCGGCGCGAGCAGGTTCGCCGCCGGACCGACGAGGAACAGGTTGTTTTCGCGATCGCGCACCGACTCGATGAAGTCGCACGCCCGCTCCAGGTTCGGCAGATACTTGCGGGCGGCGTCCTTGTCGCGGCTGATGAGAAGAAGCTCCGCCTGCATGACCACTCCGGCCGCGGTGAACTCGAACCCCCAGTCGTGCATCCGCCAGTTGCCGTCGCCCTGGCGGTATATCGCTCCTTCCGGAGTCGCGCAGTCGCAGAGGCACCCTTCCGGCCCTATCAGCTCGGCAAACTGCGCGTAGCCGCCCTTCCTGCCGTCACCCTGGTTGTCGAACCACATATCCTGGGAGTGCTGAAGGAAGGTAAGCCAGGGCTCCCGCAGGAACGGCAGGGAGCAGTAGGTCGGCCCGTAGGAGTTCTGAATCCACCACGCCATCCAGGTCGGGAAGCCCTCGATAAGGCAGTCCCACTCGGGGTAGTAGAGCATCGAGATATTGGGCGTGTCCGGGTTCGGATGGAAGTAGCCGAAAGACCGGTCTATCAGCCGCAGGTACTCCGCATCACCCCTGCCGCTGCAGTACTCCCCTTTCAACTCGCCGCCGGAACCCGCATATGCCAGTGTGCCAACCATCGCCAGCAGAACTACCATCCTGTAGAGCATGTTGCCTTCTCCAAACGTATCGCCGGCTTCATATTCGGCGAGGATGGGGCGATTCCTTCGCGATGGATCAGGCGGGGGCGGCGCAGAGGTCGGCGAGAGCATCCTCGATAGTGGGGTACATCTTGAAATGATGCTCCAGCCGGGTGATGTGCATCAGCTTGGCGAATATGCCGTGGGAGCCGACGATCGCCAGGGCGCGTCCCGTCTCAGTCAGCCTGCGGTGGGCCGAGAGCAGGGTCTGAATGCCCGCGCTGTAGATGTAGGTCAGATCCTTGGCATCCAGAATGACAGGCCCCCTGCCCTTCTTCGTGGCTTCGGTAAGCGCTTTCGCGAGGTGCGAGACTGCCGGGATGTCTATCTCACCCGTCAGCTCGATCACCACCGCGCCGTTCAGCTTCTGAACGCGTATGGAGAACTCCTCAGCCTGCACGTCTTCGATCATTCGGTCCGCTCCATATCATATCGTCGCGAGACGTGTCATCAGACGACACCCGACACACTCAGTTCCTTCGCAGCCTCGTCGAGCGATCCCAGGACCGGGATGAACGTGTCCAC
>JAGONM010000080.1 GCA_017993055.1 Armatimonadota bacterium | reverse complement strand
TCAGGACGGCATACACGGCGAGGAGCACGAACATCCCGGTGGAGAGATCGGCATACGCGACGCCGGCCTCCCAGACGACGATGGGAACGCTCATGAAGAGCAGCGCGCCGACGGATCCCGCTGTGCGGTTCAGATGCCTCCTGCAGAGCGTAAAGATGCCCGCCGCGGTGAGCAGGTACATAGTGTAGTGGAAGAGCTTCGCCACGGAGGGCCCCTGCAGCGCAAGGCCCAGCGTGTAGAGCATCTCCGTGACGAACGGGAAGTTGGAGTGTGATGTGAACGGCACATAGAAAATCCTATGCGCCGCCAGATAGAGCTTCGGCACGGCGAGATGATACGCAAGGCCGTCCCAGTCAGACGCTGACGGGGGCGCGAGGGCGGCCATGAGGGTGAACGCGCCGAGGATCGCCGCACTGAGCAAAACCATCGCGTTGGAAGCGCGCGGGACGCTCCGCAGACGGTTGCGCAGAGCCCGGTAGAGCGATGGAGCCAGCGATCGAAGCCCGGAGTATGACTCAGCGGCAAGAACCACGAGCAGAATGGCAAGAACCGGAAGAGTCAACGCCCCGGCAAGCCCGATCCCGAGGATCAGATATGCGAGTACGCCGAACCCGAGCGCCGTCGCGAACACAGATTGTTCCAACATGCCGAACGGTTTCACCCTGCAGACACGAAGGATCGAGCCGCCGACCGCGAGCGATATCAGCGCGATGGGAAGGAATATCGGCAGCGCAAGAAGTGGATGGTTCATGTCGCCCCGTCCCTGGCCTTGGCACTCGGTTGGAGCGGAAGGAGAGCATTGCTGAACGACAGGCATCCCCGCTCCCCAGCTATCACTACCTTGCCCAAATGATGCCCCCACGAGCCCGCCTGAACGATGGTCGTTGCACCGATCCTGACCAGGTCATGGAGAACGGCATGCGTGTGGCCGCCGAGGATGAGGTCTATGCCGGGAACATCCGCCGCAAGCTTCTCATCCGCCTTCAGCCCGATATGCGTGAGCGCGACTATGATATCGGACTGCGAACGAAGAGAAGGGACTATCTCACGCGCCGCCTCGATTGGGTTCTCGAACCAATAGGGACTTAGACGGCTCGCGAGCATCCGCTTCGTGATCATGGGGACGGTCAGACCGAATAGAGCGACCCTGCAACCGCCCTTCTCGACGATCAGGCTGGGGCGGATGAACTCCTCCGCGCCTCTGATGTTCGCGCACAGAACAGGAAAGCGGGCGAGCTTTACCTTTGACTGCAGGCCGGCCGCGAGGAAGTGGAATTCTCGGTTGCCCATGCCCATGGCGTCGTAGCCGATCTCGCTCATGAGCCGAAGGGCGGGCTCTCCCCCGGGGCGGTAGTAGATGTTGCCGGAAACGATGGCGTCGCCGGAGTCGAGGAGCAGGCAATCGCCGGGGGAAGCTCTCTCCCGCCGGATGATCTCGGCGCCCTCTCGACTCAGTTTGCCGTGGAGGTCATTGGTGTGCAGGATTGTCAGGTTCGGCATTCGCCTCGACCGGTCGCTGATAGCGTTCGACGATGGATTCGACGGCCTGCGCCCATTTGCCCTGCGCTCTCAGGATGAACTCGACTGCCTCGCGGACGGCGCCTCTCCCACCGTGAGTCTCCGTGACGTGCTCGGCCAGCGCCTTGATGTCCTCGCAGGCATCGCCGACCGCGATCCGAAAGCCGACTTCTCGAAACGCGGGGATGTCAATCAGGTCGTCGCCGATGAAGGCGGCCTGCTCCTTTCGCAGTCCGAGGCGGGAGAGCAGATCTCGAATGGCAACGGACTTGTCGCGACACCCCGGCTCGAAGTTCTCGACCTTGAGTTCCTTCACCCGGCGTTCGAGCGCGGCGGACCTGCGGCCGCTTATGACGGCGACGTGAAAGCCGACCGCTTGTGCGGCCCGGATGGCAACGCCATCCTTGATGTGGAAGCTCTTGATCTCATCGCCGAAGGCGGAATAGGTGACGTCACCGGGGGTCAGGACGCCGTCAACGTCCATGGCGATCAGTTTGATCTGTTGTATCTTTTCGCTATGCATGTTGGGATGTCGGGCCCTACTAACGGCAACACTCGCTAGACGATACCGGCCTGGAAGAGGTCCTTCATCATGAGCATGCCAACCGGCTTGCCCTCGACGTCTATCACAGGGACCTCGCCTATCTTGAAAGTCTCGAGCAGGCGCAGTCCCTCGACAGCGAGCTGGTCGGGGCTCACGGTCTTCGGCCCAGATGTCATGATCTCGCCGGCCTTTAGACGCAGACAGTTCTCGTCGTTCAGCATGTGACGCCGCACGTCGCCGTCAGTGATAATGCCGAGCATCGTGCCTTTGTCGTCCGCTACCACGGCCGCCCCCGCCCCCGCCTTCGTGATGGCGAAGAGCACATCCCGCACCATGTCGTCTGCGGAAACGATTGCCATTCTGTCACCGGAACGCATGACATCAGAGACGCGCATCGTGAGCCTACGACCGAGTGTGCCCGAAGGATGGAAGAGTGCGTAATCCTCGGCCGAGAACTTTCTCGCCTCCATGACTACGAGCGCGAGCGCGTCGCCAAGGGCCAACTGTGCGGTCGTACTCGTCGTCGGGGCGAGTCCGAGCGGGCAGGCCTCGCGCTCGACGGACGTATCGAGGAAGACGTCGCTGTAACGGCCTAGCACGGAGTCCTCTCGGCCGCACATGCTGATCATCTTCGCGCCGATGCGCTTGATAACCGGAAGGATCGAGGTTATCTCCTCGGTCTCGCCGCTGTTCGATAGTGCAATGACGACATCCTGAGATGTCACCATCCCGAGGTCGCCGTGGACGCCTTCCGCGGGATGAAGGAAGAGCGCGGGACTGCCGGTGCTGGCGAGAGTCCCCGCGAGCTTGCGACCGATCGCGCCCGACTTGCCCATGCCTGTGACGACGATGCGCCCCCGGCACCCGAGGATGAGCTCGACCGCCCTGACGAAGGTTTCGTCAAGCCTGTCTCCAAGCGCAAGAACCGCGTTGGCCTCGATCTCCAGTATCTCCTTGGCACGTTCCAGCATCCGCCCCTCCACCGGCCCTCCGGCCTCAACCAAGGCTGATTATAGCAACACCAGAGGCTTCGCCGCAACCAGACCCCACGGCTCTCGTTGACTGAGTCCGCCCACACTGGTAGAATATAGCCCGTGCCTCATGGCGGATATTCACGCCGATAGGCCTCGGGGGTTGTGCGTGCACAGAGCGAGAATGGTCCTTGCGGGGTTCGCTGTCCTCG
>JAGONM010000079.1 GCA_017993055.1 Armatimonadota bacterium | reverse complement strand
CAGGCACGTTTCTGGGAAGAGGTATCTCCTTTGTATTGCCGGGCAGGAAGCTCTTGATCCAGTCCGGTGGCGGCGGAGCCTTCTTCTCCTTCAGCATCTTCTGCCACTTCTCGTCGGTGAGGCGGTCGGCCGACGGATGGACGAACTCGTAGTACGAGAACATCGCGCCGCGCGTCAGATAGAGCTTGCCCTCGATCGGCACGACGACGAAGATCTCATTGGCGTGGCCTACACCCTCTTCCAGGCAACTGCGCTGACTCGTGTGAACATCGGCGATGACTGCCATGTTCTTGTCGGTCTCGCTCGTGATCGAGTACCAGTCCGACGGCTGACCCTCCATGACCGACAAGGTGAGTCTCTCCAACTCCGCACCGTAGATCTTGATGCGGTAGTATTCCTCCTCGGTGAGGGCCTTGTTGGTCAGTTCCTTCACGGAGACGTCACGCAGGAAGGTGAGCAGGTTCTCGAAGTCGGTGAACTTCGCAGCGATCTCGTCGGTCACCAGATTGCGGGTCTTCAGGCCTGCCCGCGACGCCCTCGTGAGCCAGATGAGCCTGTTGTAGAACTCGACGTTAGGCTCGACGTACCCTTTCGGCATCGGCCTGTCGTCGCCGTCGCCGCCCAACTCCGCCCCGCTCTGCTTGCCATAGAGGATCGTATCGTGCCGAAGCTCGGCCCAGCTTGCGAGGGCGGTGTAGAGGCTCTTGTCCTGCCACGCCTGCCCCGCCATGAACGAAGGATAGCCCTTGCCGAACGGATCGAGCAGCGAATCAAGCGTCCAGAGCCATCCCCAGTACAGGTTTGAGCGCCACACGCTCCCGGGGGTCTCGTCGAACCTCTCCCGGAGTTCGATGCGCCGGGGCAGATACTTGTCCCAATGCGTCGGCTCCTTGTAGAAGTTGTCGAGGATGTCCGCCGCGCGGTCAGAACCGAGCACGGCCAGGACGTCGAGTCCGCGGGGGAACGGGCGCTTGGGCCAATAGGAGAGCTTCTGCAGGATCTCGCTGTCCGCGATGTAACGCTGGCCCATGAACTTGAACTGCCGGCCGAGCGGCATCTTGCCGACGCTTCGACGGATATCGAACAGCCGAACGTCTATCTGCGGATACGGCAGTTTCATCAGCTCATCGTAGACCTGCTTCAGTTTCGCCTTGTCCTGGAGTTTCGCATAGGTCACGTTGGGACCGTAGACCGTGTCCATTACGGACTTGTACTGGTACGGCGTCAGATCGTCCGCCTTGCCGACGTAGAAGGCGGTCGGCTCGTATATTCGGTCCCACGCCTCGACAGCGGGCTTCCCGTCAACCTTGGTCTCGTACAACATCTTTGTGATCAGCAGCGCCTGGCGAATCTGAGGCCACGCGGGCTCGCCGATAAACTCTCCGGTCTCATGGTTCGCAGTGCGCACCGGCCAGATGACCGGGAAGGGCATGAAACCGTACCACATCATCGAGCGGAAGTACTTCTTCAACTTGTCGCTTCGGGTGTAGTGGCCGCGCGGGATGAACTGCGAGTAGTCCGGCTGCCACGGAAACAGCGCGGAGTCGGTGCGGCCCGGCGCCTCTGCGATGAGGTCGAGTTCCTTAGCGAGTATCTGCCGCTGGCCCGGAGCGGGAAGCTTGACGGTCTGCCCCATGAGCTTCGCGGTAACAGCGAAGTAGACCTGATTGTCGGAAGCCGCCTTCTTCCAATCGGGGTCGCTCATCTTCACGGCGACGGTAGCACTCTCCCGCAGGAGCGCCGATGTCAGATCGTCGAGGACGGCATACAACTTCGAGGTCTCGACGCTTCGCAGGGTGAAATCGTAGAAGATGTGGTAGACCTGCAGAACGCTGTCAGTCGTGACGAAGCTCGGCAGGTTGTCGTACTCGTTCTTCTCGTAGACGAAGAAGAGCTGCTGCTCATCGGTCGGACGCGCGACAAATGCGTTCTTCGCGAGCAGGGCTTTGTGTTCAGGGGCGAATTTGCCGAACTCCTTGAGATTGACCACGTTGCCGAGATCCGCATTCACAGTGTACGGAGCGACGGCGGCCTTCACAGTAACCGGAGAGTAGGCAACGTCGAACCCTTTGGCGGGCGCCTTCACGATCTGCGCGATTGGGATGGCGGACGGCGGCTTGTCGAGAACGAGCGATCCGGCCTCCTGCCGTCCCCTGAAGTAGAACACCGCGAAGGCAGTCACGCACACTCCCACCATCAGCAGAGCGAGCAGTAGATACCTGTACTTCTTTTTCATCGAAGCGCCTCCCTCGACTGCAAGATGTTGTTGCTCCAGACATACTCGCGAACCGACGAGCCTGCCCGCACGCGTATCGCGTCATCCTCGGTGACCTGAAGATCGGAAAGAGATGCGGCCCTCGCGCCCGCCCATTCGCCTGTCAACCCGAAGCCGTCCCAACGGTAGACCGAGAGTTCGCATGCACGGTCCTTAGTCTTCTCGACTGCGACAACTCGAACGCCGTTTCCGAGATCGGCAAGTACGAAATCCGTGAACGGGCGGGAGAGCCTCGATCCGAGCCACTTCGGGTACATCGCCTTGCCATCCCAACCGTAGACGAAGGGCCTGTTCGCCATCACCGGATGGAAATGCGCCTTCTTGTAGACACCCACCATGAGGTCGTCGGTCCCGTCGCCGTCCACGTCGCCGATCCGGATTTTCCACGGCTTCAGGGACTGCGAGATGCCGCTCCAGATCTCGTGCAGACCGTCTGAGCGAATGTCGTACAGCGTCACGGATTCATCAGCATCCGTCAGCACCGTGAGGCATCGCTTGCCATTGAAGTCGGACAGTAGAATCTGCTTGACGCGCACCGCGTCGAGCCGCACGATCGGTCTCCCGACGACCTCGACCTCCGAGTAGCCCGGATAGATGCGCGCTGAAGCAGTAAGGCCGCCCAGCGACGACGTCAGAACCTCCGGTCGCGCGGGCGGCCTGGAACAACCCGCGATCAGCGAGACGATAAGAAGAAGCATAGGTAACCTGCAGGCAATAGGCATGTAACCATAACGTGATACGACAGCGCGGATCGCTCTGTTACAGGCTCTGCGGAGGTTTCTTCCCGGTGATCAGGGTGAAGTCTCCCAGTGGCCTGCTGCCGATCTCCTCGAAGCCGGCCGCGCGCAGGAAACCTATCATCTGGTCCTCAGTATAGGCGCCCATTCGCATATTGAAGAGTGCGGCAGCCAGAGGCCCGTCCTTCTCGGGATGGAGGATGAAGTCACGAACGACCAGGCAGCCTCCGGGCACGAGAGCATCGTAAGCCTTGGGCGGAATCATATCACCCCGCTCACCGTGCATCAT
>JAGONM010000078.1 GCA_017993055.1 Armatimonadota bacterium | reverse complement strand
TCCAGCAGTCCTGGAAGAAGACCAACCACGCTCAGGCCCTCGACAACCTGACGAAACGGGACCCTGACGGCAAGACCAAGCCGGACTGCGTGTCGTGCCACACCACCGGCTACGGCATGGCGGGCGGCTTTAAGTCCGAGAGTGAAACCCCCTACATGCGCGACGTTCAATGCGAGGCATGCCACGGTCCCGGTTCGAGACACATCGCCGCGCCCTCCGAGAAGGGCTACGGCGCGAACACCGAAATCACCTGCCGAAAGTGCCATGACGGCACCAACAGCCCCAGGTTCGACTATCGAACCTACCGCGAGCGCATACTGCACGAGCAGCCCAAGCCCGCCGGGAATTGAAACCTCAGAGCCCCGACAAACGTCTCTACTATTGAGGACCGATCGGTTTCGGCTGACGGCGAGTTCGTGCGGCAGGCCGATCGCTCCCAGGACTCAACCATGATATTCAGTATTCCGAAGAGTCTGAGCCGGCGACGTCACCTGCTCGCGCTGTTGATTGCGGCTGCGGTGTACTTGTCGTGCGCCTTACCGCTTCTTGCCGCTGACGAGTTCAAGGAAGAGATCGAGATGGGCAAGGAAGGCGCCGCGGCAGTTGCCAAGGAGTACAAGTTCGTCACCGACGAGAAGCTCGCCAAACGGATTCAGGACATTGGGAGCAAGTTGGCCAAGGTGGCCGTGGAGCAGGAAGTCCCGGCAGCCTACGGCAAGTCCAAGGTTGCGCCCTTCCAGTACAACTTCACGATCATTGACGACAAGACCATCAACGCATTTTCGCTCCCGGGAGGGCATATCTACGTAAACAGCGCACTGCTCGACTACGCACACTCCGACGATGAGCTTGCGGGAGTCGTCGCTCACGAGATTGCTCACGCGTCCCACCACCACGTTTTGCAGTTGGCGAAGGAGCAGCAGAAGCAGATGCTCACGCTCGCGATCGCGGTGATCGCAGGCGCAGCGCTCGGCGGAAACGCCGTCGGCGAACTGGCATACGGCGCGAACCTGGTCACCATCGCAAAGATGAGCGCCTACGGCCAGGAAGCCGAGAAGGACGCGGACCTCACAGCCGTGGAGTACATGGTACGCAGCGGATACAATCCCGTGGGGATGCTCACTTTCATGGAACGTCTTGCGCGGGACGAGTCGCGCAGACCTTCGGTGGACTGGGGCATATTCCGGACTCACCCGGAATCCTACAAGAGGGCGTCCCTGATCACCCAGCAGATCGAGAAGCATGGGATCAAGGTCAACCGGCGTCTTGTGACGGGGTTTCTCAAGGTCACCGTGGCCGCCGACGATGAGAACGACCCGAAATGGTACGAAGTGAAGGTCGCCGACGTGCCGATCATACGCCTGGCCGATTCCGACGGCAAGAAGGCGAAGGCCCGTGCGCAGGAAGCGGCCAAGAAACTGGGTGAGTGTTTCCTCGACGGGGCGCAGATGCGCGATATCAAGATGGGTCTGACGGGAAAATACGTCAAGATAAAGAACGAGATCGTGATCGAACCGACACAGGCCGATGCCGACCTTGCCGCGACCACCGTTCAAGCGGTCGCCGGTGACGCAGCCAAAGCGCTTCGCACGGTGCTCTGGCAGGAGCAGTTGGATTCCAGCTTCTAGCGGCGGGCTCCTGCTCAGCGGAAGAAGTCAAACCTGGAGCGGACGGGAATACACCCGTCCGCTCTTCGCATCATCGTATGATCTGCCATATCCGCATCCCGGCAACCCGTTACTTGCTCTTCTTCCTGATGCGACCGCCGGTCAACTCCTCTATGGTCTGAGGACGCTCCAGGTCCATTCGGGAGTCGGAGTGGTAACCTTCCTTCCGGACTCTCTGGGGCACAGGCTGTGGGGCCTTCGCCTTTGCCAAGCGCGTCACCTCCCCCGATTGCTAACTCACAGACCTAGATTGCCCAGAACCGGCGTTATCTAAACCTCGCAACGCCTCCCTTGGCGGCGGAATCCGCGGGGCGCTCGATCAGATCTTCCACGGCTTTCGCATCGGGCGGTTGACGAACTGGTTCGCCTCGTCGTCGTTGACGAACAACTCCTTCGCCGGATCCCACTCGAGCTTCCGGCCGTTAAGCCGGAGCGAAATGTTGCCGAGGTGGCAGATGCTTACGGAGCGGTGGCCGATCTCCGCGTCGCAGATGGGCTGCTTGCGGCTTCGTATGCAGTCAACGAAGTTCTTGCGGTGGTTGCCGGACTCGTATAGCTTCACGGCGCCGGCCGGAAGCGGATCATCGAGGATGCGCTGGTCGCTCGCCCTGAGCGCGCCTCTGCTCACGAAGATCCAGCCCTCTTCACCCTCGAAGTGGCAGCCGTTCTCACCCTCATCGGTGGCAATCAGCGGCGTGCCGTCGGCATACGTATACGTGACCCGGAAATGCGGGAACGTGTTGTAGCAGTTCCGTCCGACCTTCTCGGGCGGCACACCTGTCGCTTCGATTGTGACAGGCCCGGTGCGGTCAGTGCCGAGCCCCCACTGAGCGATATCGTTGTGATGGGCGCCCCAGTCGGTCATCATTCCCCCGGAGTACTCGAGCCACCAGCGGAAGGTCCCATGGGTGCGCTCGGGTACATAGTCGGTGTAGAACGCCGGACCGAGCCACATATCCCAGTCCAGATCCGACGGAATCGGCTTCGGCTCGAAAGGACCGCCGTTGGGGCCTCCGGGAAGATGAGACTCGACCCACTTGATCTTGCCGATGCGTCCGTTGCGTACTAACTCGCAGGCCTTGCGGAACTGATCTTCAGAGCGCTGCTGGCTGCCGGTCTGAAACACGCGCTTGGTATCCTTCCATACCCGCACGAGCTTCTTACCCTCGCCGATAGTCAGCGTAAGAGGCTTCTCGCAGTAGACATCTTTGCCGGCCTTCATGGCCTCTATGCACATGATCGCGTGCCAGTGATCCGGCGTGCCTATGACGACGGCGTCGATGTCCTTGCGCGCGAGTAGTTCGCGGAAGTCCTTGTACCCCTTGCAGTCCGGGCCGAACTCGTTCAGGGCCTCGGACAGATGCTGAGAGTCCACGTCGCAGACGGCGACGAACTTGCAGCCGTCGATCCCCGCGATGCCCCTGGCGTCTCCCAGGCCCATGCGGTAGCCGCCCTTGCTGCCGCCCGGGCCGATCAGTCCGAACTGGATCGTGTCGTTCGGGCCGATACTGCGCGTGCTTGCAGACGGCTTCGGCCTGCCGAAGTAGTCGTCCGCCGAGGCCTCGGCCACCTTGGACGCCATGATCGGTAGCCCGGCCGCTGCCAGCCCGGAGAGCGAGCCCGTCAGAAACCGCCGTCTGGATATCCCTGAATCCTTGCCATTCTCCACCAGAAAACCTCCCACCGCACACGATTTCGCGCGCAAGCATCAACATACGCGCACTCGTCTCAGCGTTTAGCCGCCGAGCGGCGATAATCCTGCTTCCGGAGTGGCGTAAGCTTTGAGTGTGTAGATTTGCGAAGATGCTCCCCGTTTCGTAGACTTGATTTGGTCACGAATCAAGCGAGCGAAACGGAGGAGCATCGATGAGCAGTATAACCCTAAGAGAAGTAT
>JAGONM010000077.1 GCA_017993055.1 Armatimonadota bacterium | reverse complement strand
CGCTATCGCGATGAACAGCCCGATCAACGATATGTAGGTATATCGGTCCGCCATCGCCTGGGTGCCGACCTGCACCAACCCGATCATCGGCACGAGAACGATCAGGTACCAGAACCATCCCACCGCGAGATACGGACGACTCCCGGAGGATCGGATCACCAGGATCGTCGCCGCTGCTAGGAGAACGGCTGCGGCCAGCACATGCCAGGTTGGAATACTGGCCGCATGCGGGTAGAACGCTGCGAGCTTGGCGGGCCAGAGCATCTTGCCGACGTAACCGACGTAGGCCGTCAGCGCGTTCGCGATCCGGGACGCCAACGACAGTTCCTCAACGGGGCTGACCGCTCCCGCCCTCTGCTGGGCCGCATACGTCACCGCGCCGGAAGCCAGAGACATGGCGAGGAGAGGCAGCTTCTCCCGGATAAGCCGCAGTCGTTCGCCGCGCACCCAGCGGCCGAGCGGCCAGTAGTCAATCAGCAGGAGCACGAACGGAAGAGTCACCAGCGTGGGTTTGGACATCAGCCCGAGGGCAAAGAAGGCTGTGACGGCGAGATAGCGCTTCGGGCTCGGCGACTCGGTGTATCGCGCGTAGGCCCACATCGTCAGGAACCAGAACAGCGCGCTCAGCACGTCCTTGCGCTCGGCCACCCACGCCACCGATTCGACGTGCAGGGGATGGACCGCGAACAGCGCCGCCGCGAACGCGCTCCTTCGGACCGACCCGGTCATCCGGTGGAGGAGTAGAAGGAGTAGCAGGGTATTCGCCAGATGGATCAGCAGGTTCACCGCGTGCGGCCCGAGCGGCCCTGGTCCGAAGAACTGCCGGTCCAGCATGTGCGAGATCCACGTAGCCGGGTGCCAGTTGCCCTGGTATCCGACGTTGAACGCCCACCTGAGCCCCTCGACGGTGAGGCCGGACTGCACGTGGGGGTTCGCCGTAACGTATGCCTCGTCGTCGTAGTTGACGAAGTTCGCTCGGAGTACGGGGATGTAGGCCGCCGCCGCGATCAGCAGGACTGCAACTGCCGCGATGCGGACGCGACGCACTCGTTCCCCGGCCCCGGGCTCTTGAACCGGCTCTGCCACTGTTCGGACCTCTCAGGGCGCGGTCGAACTGCCCGCCGTAGAGATTCCACGGCTGGTCGGCATTTCCTTCCGCCGGCTCCGAACGATGCGCAGGCAAAGAAAAGCCGCCGGGCAGGAGTCCGCCCGGCGGTGATGTCTTACCGCGGATTCGGAATGGCTCAGGCTCTTCGCCTGCGAAGCGCGATTCCGGCCAGACCGATCAGGCCCGTTCCGAGAGCGAAGATGCTGCTCGGCTCAGGCACGGTGGTGAAGTTCCGGACCGAGGTGGCAACGCTCGCGTCCACGTTCTTCGCCGTCACTTTCCAGTAGTACTTGGTGTACACGTCCAGGTTGTTGACTACCAGCGACGTCGTGCCCTCCGGCAGATTGTCCCCGATCTTGGTGGTCGGGTTGCTCGAGGTGCCGAAGTACACGTCGAAGAACGAGTTGTAGTTGCCCGCCGTCCAGCTCAGGGTGACCGAGACCAGAGGGCCGGCCTGCGTGCCGACGTCAATCGCGTTGTTGGCAGGTCCGGTGAGGGTGGCCGCCGTGGGCGTGGACGATACCCACCTGACCGAGTCGAAGTAGACCCTCTTCCCGGTCACCGTCGTGACCGGAGTCGCCAACTTCGTCTTGTAGGCGGTCGCGGCGATGAACTTCTTGCCGGTAGCAAGGGTGTTCCACGCGTTGGCGCCGCTGCTCTGGGCCTTAGCCACGACGACGTCAGGGTCGGCGCTTCTCACCGTCCATGTCGGGGACGTTCCCACATACGAGTTGGCCGCCCAGGTGGCGGACACGTCGTAGTACCCGGTCACCGTCGGGGTGAACGCCCACTCGCCCCACTTGGAGGGAGTGGACTCGCCGGCGTAGTAGGAGCCTGTGCCCGTGAGGCCGGCCGCAGTGCTCTTAGCCGTTGTGGCTGCGGGGCCGGCCATGGTGAAGAGCGGGTTCTGCGCGCCGCCGGCTACCCGGCTCTCGATGATTGTCGTGGCCGCCTGTGCTGCGACTGCGCATGTCAGCAACACGACGACCGCTACAACAAGTGTAGCCCGTACTGTCTTCATCTCTTTCCCCTTTTCCTATTTCGTTTTCACGCAACGACTGTCTTGAACGGCCCGATCGGGTCCATGCGGTGCCGCATCGCCCGGGGCCTGTCACGCGCGGGAACCTCTCTGGCGGAGGCCTCGTCCCGCGAACCGACAGTTCTAGTTCCTTGATTGTAGGGCCGGATGGCCGTTTCGTCAATAGTATTCGGCAAAAACCGGTACTTTTACCGGCGGGGAACATGCTGTGCGGCCGCTCGTCCGAGTCCCGCTTCGGCCCGATGAAAACACGGCCGCCGGAAGACTTGCTTCCGACGGCCGCTCTGTATCGGCTAGGTTTCGTGCCGTTGTCAGGCTCTGCGCCTTCTTGCGAGGCCGACAAGTCCGATCAGGCCCGTTCCGAGTGCGAGCAGGCTGCTCGGCTCAGGAACTACCTCGACCTTGAGATTGTCGAACCACACTGGGACGGTGGTGCTCAGGCCCGAGCCGATGACAATGCTGTCATACAGCAAACCCGGGTTTATGCCTTTCGTCGAGTCCAAGTTGTCATTGACGTAGTACTCGACGGTGTTGGACTTGATGAGCATCCCCAGCTTGGTCCAGTCATTTCCACTTGCCGCGACGCTTGCTCTGGTGGCATAGGCGGTCGTGAGGTTTCCCCAACCTGCACCCGGACCGTACAGGATGCGCTGGTTGATCCTGCTCGTGTCCACGCCTGAAGACGTAAAGCCCAGGGCGAGGAGCTGGTTAAGAGCACCCGCGTTGTACGCACCACCGGCATAGGAGCGGATCTCAATGTATTCCCGCACAGACCAGATGTTCGTGTCGATATCAATCATGAACTCGACCTTGATCGGCTTAGCATCGGTGGCCGCAATAGGTCCACCGGGCAGGTTGATCCACATCCGGTTCTGGGTGTTCGCGTGCACGCCCGACTGGATCGACTGGGAAGACAGGTAGCCTTTGGTCGTGTCCAGTAGGAAGGGGTTGGCCGGATAGAACTGAGTGTAGGGACCACTCAACGCAGCCGTGTTGGCGTACGACTCGAAGTTGTCCGCGAGGGACGCCTGTGCGAGGGGGCACGCGATCAGCAGAACTGCGAGGATAAGCAACATTCTTGTCATAGGTTTCACCTCCTCTCCTTCCCTAACAAATGAGATATCGCCACTGTCTAAAACCGACCTACGTCCACATCTAGTGGTTGATGTAAGCGCGCTCTGCCGTCGGACGCCTTCTCTTCCGAGGCGTTCTCCCGGCACGCGACAATGACTATACTGCCATTCTACGGCGGAACTCGCTGTTCGTCAAGGGATTCGGGCGAAAACCGGTATTTATACCAGTCCTCCGAGCCGCTCTGGCGGACAAGAAAAAGACGGCCCGCCGTGCGGCGGACCGTCTGGTCTGTCGTGTCTCCCGGATTCGCCCTCTCCGGGCTACTCGGACTGCTCGGCCTCCGCGGCCGGCGCCTCCTCGGCGCCCTCTGCAGGCTCCGCGCCTTCCTCCGCTTCCTCGACGGGGGCGACCTCTTCGACGCGGACGTGCGGCAGCTTGACGCTGACGATCATGCTCTCCGCGGGCGGGGCGAGTATCTCGACTCCCTCCGGGATCTGCAGGTCCCCGACGTGCACGGCGTCGCCGAGCTCGAGATGCGAGATGTCCACGTCAATGTGGCTCGGAATCTTGTCCGGCAGGGCCTTGACCGTCACTTCGCTCACCGGCTGCT
>JAGONM010000076.1 GCA_017993055.1 Armatimonadota bacterium | reverse complement strand
GACGCTGACGGCGGAGGATTTCCGCGAGGCGGCGGACTGCCATCAGTGCAATGCGGGGCTGACGACCTGCTGCATCAGCCCGTACGGGGACGTGTATCCCTGCGTGCAGTTCCTGCGCGCAGTTGGCAATATCAGGGAAAAGGACTTTCCTGCAATCTGGCGAGGCTCGGAGGAGCTGAGCCGCATCAGGGACATCAGGCTCAGGGACCTGGCCGTCTGCGGATCGTGCGAGCTGCTTCCCTACTGTTTCAGGTGTCCTGGGCTCGCCGACCTGGAGGACGGCGACATGCTGGGTCCGTCGAGCGAGGCCTGCAGGCAGGCACGGGCGTGCCGGGATATCTTCGAGAAACGCGGTTGAGCCGGCGGATCACCATGCGGAGAGGAATAGCTATGAGAAAAACCTATCGCAGTCCGGTATTGAAGTCCGAGAAGATCGTCTTCGAGTGCAGGGCGATAGCCTGCATCAAGTTCGGGCGAATCGGCAACTGCCTCAATCGAGCGAGGCCCTGCAACAGGGGCACGCCGGTCCGAAGCTGAGCATGTGGCCGAAGTTCGCAGAGAGGTAGAGCATCGCAGGTGGCAGTTCATCGCAAGGCGCAAATCCTCGTAGTTGGCAGTAGCAGCGCAGTTGGATTACGTGGCGGTGGGATTCGTCTTGACTCCCGAAGAGTAGCATCCATTCCTTATTGAGTCGCATCAAGGTCGCATATTTCAATCATACCGGCGCCGTTGGAGGAGCGGAGACGAGTCTCGGTCTGCTTCTCCGGTACATTGACAAAAGCAGCGTGCAGGTCCGGCTGTTCTGTCCCCAGGGGCCTCTCTCGGAGATGGCCTCGGGGATGGGGGTGGACGTCGAGCGGGTCGCGGTCGCCCAGGTCGGGTATGCCCGGGGACTGCCGCAGATACTCGGCTATGCGGTCGGGTCCGTCGGTTCGGCAGCGAGGCTGGCGGCCAGTCTGAGGTCCTTCGCTCCGGACGTCGTGCACGCGAATACCATTCGGGCCGGGTTCATCGCCGGACTGGCGAAACCGCTTATCCGGCGGAGGTGCAGGCTTGTCGTGCACCTGAGGGACTGTATGCCGGTCGGTCTGCAGAGCCGCCTGGTGGGACGCGTCCTGCGCCGGCGGGCCGATGTGGTTGTCGCCATATCCCGGTACGTGGCGGACCGCGCGGTCCGGGCGGGGATCGTCGGAGAGACGGTCGTAGTCCCGAACGGCGTCGAACTCTACTCTCGCGCCGAGGCCGGCCGGGTCGGTGGCCTTCTGGAGGAACTCGGCGTCTCGGCTGTCTCGCCGGTTTTCGCTGCGGTGGGGCAGATCACCCCCTGGAAGGGGCAGTTGGAGGTCATCAGGGCGTTCGGCATGATCGCCGGGGAGTTCCCGGAGGCCGCGCTGCTGATCGTCGGCGAGGCGAAGTTCTCCGGTGCGGAGAGCCGGTACGATACCAGGGCGTACGAGCGGCAGTTGAGGGAAGAGGTCTCGGCGCTCGGGCTCGACGGCAGGGTGGTGTTTACCGGCGAGCGCAGGGATGTCCCGGCGGTGATGCGGGCTTCCGACGCGGTGGTCCTGGGCTCCTGGGAAGAGCCGTTCGGAAGAGTCCTGATAGAGGCGATGGCCGCGGGGAAGCCGGTGATAGCGACGAGAGCGGGCGGAGTCCCCGAGATTGTGTCCGACGGCGAGACGGGGATTCTGGTCGAACCGAGGGATCCAGGGAGCATGGCCGACGCCATGCGGAGTATAGCGGCGGACGCGGACCTGAGGCAAAGGATGGGTCTGCGGGGGGCAGGGCGCGCCGCGGAACTCTTCGATATACGTCTGAGCGTTTCGAGTATTGCCGCACTCTACGAGCGGTTGGTGGCGGAAGATGAAGGTCGCGATAGTCAATGACTGGATAGCGAACATGGGCGGCGCGGAGCGTGTGCTGCTCGCGGTGCACGACATCTTTCCGGATGCGCCCGTGTACTGTACGCTGGTGAAGGAAGGCAATCTCTCGCCCGAGATGCGCGAGCTGGACATACGCACGTCGTTCCTTCAGAAGATCCCGTTCAGCGGCAAGCTGTACCAGCGCTGCCTTCCTCTAGCGCCTCTCGCGCTCGAGCAGTTCGACCTGACCGAGTACGAGGTCGTGCTCAGCATGAACTTCTCGTGCGCCAAGGGTGTGATCACCAGGCCGGACACGACGCACATCTGCTTCTGCCACACGCCGATGCGCTACGCGTGGGACATGTTCCACGAGTACCGCGACAAGGAGAAGCTGTCGAGCCTCTCCAGAGTTCTCATGGCGCCGATGATGAACTACCTGCGGGTCTGGGACTACGCGTCGGCGGCCCGGGTGGACTACTTCGTGGCCAACTCCTCCGCCGTCGCCCGCCGCATTCATAAGTATTACAGGCGTGACTGCACGATAATCCCGCCCCCCGTCCAGGCGGATTTCTTCACGCCGAACGGGGTAACCAGGTTCGAATATTATCTCTACGTGAGCCGCCTCGTGCGCTACAAGAGGGCCGACCTCGCGGTCGAGGCGTTCAACCAGCTCGGGCTGCCGCTCGTGGTTGTCGGCGACGGGCCCGAGAGGAAGCGGCTCGAGGCCGCGGCCGCCCCCAACATAAGGTTCGCCGGGCGGGTGTCCGAGGAGGCTCTCAGGGAGATGTACCGGGGATGCAAGGCGTTGATCTTCCCGCAAGAGGAAGACTTCGGGATCGTTCCCCTCGAAGCACAGGCATGCGGAAGGCCTGTCATTGCCTATGGTGTCGGCGGCGCTCTGGACACGGTGGTCCCGGGCGCCACTGGCGTGTTCTTCACGGAGCAGTCGGCGGAGAGCCTCGTCTCCGCGGTGCGCCGGTTCCGCGATTGCGACTTCGACTCTTCGCGGATCAGGGGACACGCATGCGCCTTCGACACGGAAGCCTTCAAGAATGCATTCAGGGCTTTTGTCGAACAGAAACATCGGGAGCACACTGCGGGCATGCATTCTGCCGGCAAGTCAGGAGCGGAGTGGCATGGAGCAAATGGTGGATCAGCTGGCGCAGGCCGGGGTTCTGCGGATCGCCCCGAGGAAGAGAAGCTGCTGGTACCTGGCGACTAGGGCGGTGATCAGCAGGACGGCCGCGCTCATCGTGCTGGTGCTCTCGTCGCCCCTCATGGCGGCGATCGCGCTGGCGATCAGGCTCGATTCTGAGGGCCCGGTGGTCTTCCGCCAGGTCAGGGTGGGCAAGAACGGTCGGCGGTTCATGATGTACAAGTTCCGCACCATGTGCAACGGCGCGCATGATATGCTGGACGAAGTCCGCCACCTGAACGAGGAGCCGACCCAGCTCATCATCAGGATCAAGGACGACCCGCGGGTCACGCGCCTCGGGAGGTTCCTCAGGGCCACTAGCCTGGACGAGCTTCCCCAGCTCGTCAACATCCTGCTCGGTCAGATGGCGATCGTCGGTCCCAGGCCGCCCTCGCCGGAGGAAGTCGAGCAGTACGACGAGTATCAGATTCAGCGCTTGAGGACGACGCCCGGCCTCACCGGGCTCTGGCAGGTCAGCGGGAGGAAGGACCTTCCCTTCGACGACATGGTCAGGCTCGATATCGAGTACGCCGAGAAGCAGAGCCTTCTCTTCGACCTCTGGATCGTCGCGAAGACCGTTCCGGCCGTCCTCAGGGCCGAGGGGGCTCGCTGAGGCGCCGACGGGGCAGTGTATCAGTATTGAGAGAGCGTGCCGTTTCGCTTGGCGGCCTGGACCGCCACCCGGAACGCGTGCATGCTAAGTGGCACCATGACAACTGAAAAGAGTGCGAGCGCGAGGATGTCGCCTGAAAGGGCGCGGAACGAGTGGCCCTGCAGCACCGCGTGCCTGATCGCCCTCAGGGAGTAGGTGATGGGGAGCAGCGCCGACACCTTCTGCAGCCAGAGCGGCAGGATGGTGATCGGGTAGAAGACCCCGCCGAGGAGTTCGGACGTGCTCCCCAGCGCCCAGGATACCGGGTCGCCGCGCTTGAAGA
>JAGONM010000075.1 GCA_017993055.1 Armatimonadota bacterium | reverse complement strand
GAACCTTGGCTTCCGCATCGGTGCTCTGAACCATGACTGACTCCTCCCGGTTGGATGATACCCCATCCAGGAAGCGTCTCCTAAATCAGGACTTGTAACTGTCCCACTCAGTCTGACACGGCACACCCCGAGCCGATTGTCAGGCGGGCGCTTGAGCGCGCCCGAGCTACCCCGGAAGTACAGATTCGCAAGTCGAGAATCGCGCTCTTCCGCTTCCTCTTAGCCAAGTTCTCTCTCGATTCCCATGTCCGTACCCCGACCCATCAGCATCACCCTTGACCGGCGGCTGCTGGAGCATCCGCAGGCCCTCCACATCCGCCGCATGCGCGAGGCCGTCTGGGTTTACCTGGCGCTTCTCGCGCGATTGCCCCCGGGGGCGGATTCGATCGAGATCGACCCGACTGTCCTGGCAAGTGCGATGGGCCTTCCGGACGGATCGATCCGAAGCCTCCTCGGGCACCTGCGAAAGAACCGTTACATCGACGCAAAGCGGCTGAACGGAACCGTCCGGGTGCGCGTCAAGCACTCTGCTCCGCTGACTGCCCCCGCCGCGCCGCCGAGGTTCTTCACCGCCGCCAAGCTCGGCCGTGCGCTGGGAGAAGCCGGCAGCCGGGAGGCGCTCGAACGCGCCCTCGACGAACATGCTGATCCGATCATCCAACGGGCGCTCGCCGGAGCGCTCGCGGTGCCAGCCGGCGAGATCCGCCGCTCACGCACCGCTTTATTTCTTTACTTACTCAAACGCTATGCCAACACTCGCCAAGACAACCGTCCTCGCCCTTGATCCGGGTCTCCGCGACCTGGGTTATGCCGTCCTGCGCGGTCGACGGCTCCAAACAGCCGGCGTCCGTCCGCTTCGTCTGATCCCCAAGGACAGGCGGATCGCCGAAGCCCGGCGGCTGGTCCGGGGCTGGATCGCAGCCTACCGACCTGGAACCCTGGTCCTCGAATCGACCCACCGCCATTCGATCAAATGGCTCAACGAGGTCGACCGATTAGGCCGATCGATCCGCCGTCTGGCAAGACGGTGCCACCTGGAGGTCAGATCCTACGCGCCGCAGACCGTCCGAAAGACCGTTCTGGGCAACGGGCGGGCGACGAAGAGAGAAGCGGCCGTGGCTGTCGCCACCCGGTTCCCGAGATTGCGCATCTACTTGACGCAGGACCGAAAGTGGAAGGAGCGCTACTGGCTCAATCTCTTTGACGCCGTGGCCCTCGCCTTGCACCACCGAGACAAGGGCCGCTAACCCACCACCCTCCCGCAGTCTCTTTGATGAGACTGAGTACAAGGCAGTGTCTCCTTGCAGACTGCCGCCGTGCGAGCTTCGCAAGCGCTAGCAAGCCAGCCCGGAGCAACGCGGTTCTCGGGAGGACATAAGATCATTGATGGTCCACTCCACATGCCAAGAACCATCCTCGGCATCGACCCCGGCACGAAGGAGATGGGCGCTGCCCTCATTCGAGGACGAGAGCTCATCGCTTTTGGGGTTCACACCCTGAGGAATGGGTCGCGACCCCGTGATATCATCGACCAAGCCCGACGAATCGTTCTCTCGTACATCCGAGAATACATCCCGGCGATCGTGGGAATCGAGAAACCGCTTCTCTTCCCCACGAAGCGGGCGGCCTTGGTTTCCGTTATCGTCCAAGAGCTTCGTGCTCGTTCCCATGAGCTCGGTCTTGGGGTCCTGGAGCTGTCGGCTCGCCAGGCGCGTCAGATTGTGGTCGGAGATCCCAACGCGAGAAAGCTCGATGTGGCTCAGGCCATCGTCGGGATGGGGTTCGAAGATCTGCGGTCGAAGCTGCCTAAGGAGCCGCCTCATCCGGTGCTTGGGTACAAATCCAGAGACCGCTATTGGCTTCACATGTTCGATGCACTAGCAATCGCACTCGCCATCGAGAAGCGATTCATCCACAAGATGCACTGACGGCCAGACACTTCCCCCCCTACGAGGACCGTCTCGGCCTCCGTACCGTGAAGGACAGAACACCCACCCACTCCTTTCCACTTGCTGGCCCTTCACAAAGGAGGTCTGCCGATGAAGCAGAATGGACTGATCCGCACGATCGAGATTCGTGACCGCACCGGCCGCGTCGTCGGAACCAAGGAGGTCGTCACGTATCCGGGACTGCTCTCCAAGGCTCACGAGGAGGGACTCATCCGGGTGCGAACCCGGCTTCTGCAGATCCCCAGCGAGGAGAACGGCCGCACCGCCATCGCCAAGGCAGCGGTCGAGACTGCCAAGGGCTGTTTCGAAGCCATTGGCGACGCGAACCCAGAGAATGTCAACTCGTTCATCGTCCCGCATCTGATCCGCATGGCCGAGACCCGCGCGAAGGCCCGCGCCCTCCGGGATGCCGTCAACGTCGGCATCGTCTCCTTCGAGGAGTTGGATGGCGAGGGGGTCGCTTCGAACGGCTCCGACCTCGGGTCGGGTGCACCCAGCCCCGCTCCCCGCCCGCAGGTCCGCCCGGCACTCCGCACCGAACACCCGAAGGGGAACGGCGGGAACGCACCGATGACCGAGGCCCAGCGCCGTTACCTCTTCCGTCTGCTCGCCAGTCGCGGGCTCTCGAATGACGAGGCCCACGCCTACCTCAAGGAGCGCTTCGAGGTCGCCTCGCTCGCGTCGGTCACGAAGGACCAGGCGACCCGCGCGATCGACGAGTTGCTCAAGGAGGTGCCCGATGGAGCCGCTCAGCGTTAGCCAGGTCCAGGGCTACCTCTTCTGCTCCCTCAAGTACCGGTTCCAGTACGTCGATCGCATCCCGCCAGCCTGGCGGCCTGCAGCCCTCGCATTCGGGGCGTCGGTCCACTCGGCCGCCGAGTGGTTCCACCGGGAGCGGCTCGCCGGCCGCTCGCCCACACCGCAGGCCGCAGCCGAGGTGTTCGCGGCCGACTGGTACGCGGCCAACCTCGCTCCCTTGGTCTTCCCCGAGCGGGAGTCGGAGGCAGTCCTGGCCGAGAAGGGCCGGGAGCTGATCCGCCTATACGCGGAAGGGTTGGACGGCACGCCGCCGCCGCTCCTCGTCGAGGACCGGTTCGAGATCGACCTGGCTGACCCCGAGACCGGGGAGCTGCTCGATCGCCGCCTGCGCGGGGTGATCGACCTCGTCGAGGCCGACGGTACCTTGGTCGAGCTCAAGACCGCGGCCAGGACATTCGACACCGGATCCCTGGAGCGGCATCTCCAGCTCTCGACCTACGCGCTCGTACGGCTACTCCAGACCGGGGCGGTTCCGCCGCTTCGGATCGATGCTCTCTTGAAGACCAAGGTCCCGCGGGTCGACCGGCTGCCGGCAGCCCGCTCGATCTCGGACCTCTCCTGGACAGTCCGGCTCCTGGCCTCGGTCGCGGCAGCGATCCAAGCCGGGCACTTCTTCCCGAACCCGTCGTACCGCTGCGCTGAGTGCGAGTACTTCGCCCAGTGCCAGGCGTGGCGGGGGGAGTGACGGGGGAGCCCCACCCACTCGTTCATCGCATCACACACCCGTGGCCTCCGGGGGATTCTCGGAGGCCCTTTTCTTCTCCGCTTCGGAAACCCTGGAGGACCCGATGTATGTCGCCGAACTGCGCAAGCGGCGGTACCGCGGCAAACAGCCGCCCGCCATGACGAATCCGAAGGACGTCGCCAAGCTTCTCGCCCGCACGCTCAAGGACGCAACCCGCGAGCACTTCCTGGTGCTGCTACTCAACAGCCGGCACACCGTGCTCGCGGTCGAGACCGTTTCGGTCGGAAGCCTGAACGCGTCGATCGTCCATCCCAGGGAGGTGTTCCGGCAGGCCATCCTGTCCCTGGCCAGCGCGGTCATCCTCGCTCACAACCACCCTTCGGGCGACCCCGAGCCATCGCCCGACGACATGGAGATCACGAAGCGCCTCTCACAGGCCGGCGAGCTGCTCGGGATCGAGGTCTTGGACCACGTCATCCTGGGTGGCAACGGCCAGTTCCAGTCGTTCCGGGAGAAAGGCCTGCTCCGCGCGACGGAGAAGTGAAAGGAGGAAGAAGAGATGCCCGGTCAGCTCGTTCTGCACTGCGGCGGCTGGGAGGCGACCAAGGCCGACCTCGCCGCCGTGCCCGTGCCAGTGGAGACGGATTCCTACGTCCCAGTGCCCCACGGGAGGTTCCTGGAGGAGGTCGAACTCCACGTGCCCCGGTTCGGTCTCACCGTCACGGAGGCCCGCTATGCGCTCGCTCGCGACGGGATGCAGATGTTCGCCGTCTTGACCTGCTCGAATGGCGACGAACACGCTGACTACGCCCTCGCGATCGGAGTGCGAAACTCGTATGACCGATCGCTCTGCGCGGGGCTCGTCGCCGGCTCGCACGTCTTCTGCTGCGACAACCTCGCTTTCTCGGGCGAGGCCGCAGTCGCCCGGAAGCACACAGCCCACGTCTTCCGCGACCTGCCTGACCTTATCTACCGCATGCTCTCCAAGGTCGCCTCTCTGCAGGGCCGGATCCACGCTGAGGTCGCTGCCATGAAGGCACGGGAACTTCTGCCCGAGAAAGCCGACCACCTCATAGTCGAAGCCATTCGCCGACGCGCGCTGCCGGCCTCGAACCTCCCAAGAGTGCTCGATGCGTGGGACCGGCCCCGGCACGAGGAGTTCATGCCCCGGACCGCGTGGTCGCTCTACAACGCCTTCACAGAAACTGCAAAGTCGAGAAGCCCGCGCGCTCAGGTCGAGGGGACCCTTCGCCTCACCCGGGCATTCCGCGACCTCCTGAGCCTCTAGACGGGGAGGCGAAGCCGTGTCCGCTGGACGGACCCTCTACGTCGTCGCCAGCAGCGCAAGTCGCCGCGCAGCTTCCAGCAGGACTAGGGACGGGTAACCAGGCTCGAACGATAGGACGTGCTTCTCATTCGCTCGCCCGCCTCCGGCGGTTCGTGAACCACGCGACTGCCGGGCCGGGCACGATCAACCGCTCGCGACATAGTGAGCGGTTTTCTTCTGCGGTTCTCACGACGCGGCCGGTCCCGAGTCTGGATGCATTGTCTTAGGACCAAAACCACCCCATTGGGCTCCTTGACGCTCGCCTGCCATCCTGTTACTCTGACAATGTCTAATCAGTAATCCAATAACACAATGCGCATCAACACACGCGCTCTTTCCGTCTTCGCGGTGTCACTGGTCGCGACCTTGTCGGTCGTCAGCGTGGTCGTGGCCGGCACGTCCTTCGCGGGTCAGGGCACAATCTCCTTTGACTCGATCAAGGTCGGCCAAGAAGGCGTCGGAGGAGTGACCTATTTCAACGGCAGCATCATCAACAACACGAAGAACGCAAAGGGTGCCGACAATCCCGTCACACTTGCGGACAATGTGCGAATCGACGGGAAAGTCTATCGTGGTGCGACGCAGGGACCGGCCGACTCGCAGCCCTTCATCATCGACGATAACGGTCAGGTGACCGGGAGCCTTGCAGTCAGCGGGTCCCTGAGCGCGGGCAGCATCACGGGTCTTTCGAATATGGTTAGTGCAGCCGGCTTCGCGCAGACCAGCGCTTTCGGAGATTATGCCAAGCTGAGCGACCTGAGCCCATATGCCAAGACGAGCGACCTGAGTGCCTACGCGCAAACGAGTACCCTGGCGGACTATGCGACGCTGACCGATCTCGGTGCCTATGCGAGCGCGAGCGATCTAAGCGCTCTCTCTAGCACGGTCGGCACTCTCGTGAACAACACGAACGTGCTCTACAACTACAACCGATGTGTACTGAATCTCGGCCAGAGCGGGACATACTGGAGTGAACCCCGCGGACTGGACAAGTTGACCCGAATCGAGTGAGGGGGTTTGGAATCGTGCTCGTGGAAGGCCATGTTTGCTCTTGGGAGCCCGGAGTCTTTGGGCAGATTGGACCTTCCGCGA
>JAGONM010000074.1 GCA_017993055.1 Armatimonadota bacterium | reverse complement strand
GCCATCGGTTGCCGGCCATCGAAGGAAGGCCGGATACCCGCCAGGGGTAGTGAACAGTGGACAGTGACCAGTGAACAGTGGGAGAGGCTGAAAGCGCCGAACTGTTTGCTGCCATCCGTTCAGCGTTGACTGCCTCAGCAGACGGATATTCGGCCTTTTTCGTCCCTGTGGTGAGCGTCAGACCGGTCCGACAGGTCGGACACGTCGGAGTGAAGGGAAGTGAAGACGATCGGGAACAGAGCCATAAGTGACTGGGTAGACGAGATGGCGCGGCTGTGCAAGCCGGACCGCGTCGTGTGGTGCGACGGCACTCAGGAGGAGAAAGACCGCCTGACCGCCGAGGCCCTGAGCACCGGCGAACTCCTCGAGCTGAACCAGGAGAAGCTCCCGGGATGCACCCTGCACCGCACCGCGACGAACGACGTGGCCCGCACCGAGCACCTCACCTTCATCTGCACGCGCAGGGAAGAGGACGCCGGCCCCACCAACAACTGGATGTCGCCCGAGGAGGCCTACGCCAAGCTGGGCGACCTCTTCGACGGCTCCATGCGGGGCCGCACGATGTACGTCATCCCGTTCATCATGGGCGCGCCCGGCTCCCCGTTCGCCAAGGTCGGCGTCGAGCTGTCGGACAGCATCTACGTGGTGCTGAACATGCGCATCATGACCCGCATGGGCCAGGTCGCGCTCGACGAGCTGGGCGAATCCGACGACTTCACGAAGTGCCTCCACTCGAAGCACGAGCTCGACATAGACCGCCGATACATCTGCCACTTCCCGGAGGACAACACGATCTGGAGCGTCGGCTCCGGCTACGGGGGGAACGTCCTCCTCGGCAAGAAGTGCCTCGCGCTCCGCGTGGCGAGCTGGCTCGGCCGCCAGGAAGGCTGGATGGCGGAGCACATGCTGATCCTCGGCGTCGAGAGCCCCGAGGGAGAAGTCCACTACGTGGCCGGCGCGTTCCCCAGCGCGTGCGGGAAGACGAACCTGGCGATGCTGGTGCCGCCGGAATCAATGCCGGGCTGGAAGATATGGACGGTCGGCGACGACATCGCCTGGATGCGCGTCGGCCCTGACGGGAGGCTGTGGGCGATCAACCCCGAGGCCGGGTTCTTCGGCGTGGTGCCGGGAACGAACTTCAAGTCGAACCCGAACGCGATGCACACCATCGAGCGCGACACGATCTACACCAACGTCGTACTGAAGGAAGACGGAACGGTGTGGTGGGAGGGCCACGACGACCCCGCCCCGGGTCGCGCCCTCGACTGGCAGGGCCAGCCCTGGACCCCGACGTGCGGCGAGAAGGGGGCGCATCCGAACTCCAGGTTCACCGCGCCCGCGTCGCAGTGCCCGAGCATCTCGCCCGAGTGGGAGAGCCCCCGGGGAGTGCCGATATCCGCGATACTCTTCGGCGCGCGCAGGGCGAGGCTAGCCCCGCTCGTCTACCAGTCGTTCAACTGGCAGCACGGGACCTATATCGGCGCGACCATGGCGTCCGAGACGACGGCGGCGGCGCTCGGCGCGCAGGGAATCGTGCGGCGCGACCCGATGGCGATGATCCCGTTCTGCGGCTACAACATGGCGGAGTACTTCCAGCACTGGCTGGAGACCGGCCGGAAGCTGACCGACCCGCCGAAGATATTCCGGGTCAACTGGTTCCGCCAGAGCGAGGCGGGCGAGTACCTCTGGCCGGGGTTCGGAGACAACCTCCGCGTGCTGAAGTGGGTCATCGAGCGGTGCAAGGGCCAGGGCGCGGCGGTCGAGACGCCGATCGGATACGTCCCCGCGGCGGGGAGCATGCACCTCGCCGGCCTGAAGATATCGTACCAGACGATGGAAGAGCTAACGCACGTGGACAAGGACGCCTGGTACGAGGAACTCGACAGCCAGACGAAGTGGTTCCAGCAGTTCGGCTACTCGCTCCCGATCGAGATCTGGCAGGAGCACGAGGCCCTGGCGGACCGGCTGACTAGGTAGGGCAAGCGATAGGGGCAAGGGATTGTGGGCGCGGCGGATCATCCGGTCCGCCGCGTCTTGTTATTATCGTCCGTGCGGTGTGCTATAATACGTCGCGGGGATCCCCGGTCCTTCGACAAAGGAGTAGGAGCCATGAACCGCCGAAACGGCCTTTTCCGCCTCATAGTCGTCTCCGCCGCACTCATCCTGCCGCTCGGCGCGGCGCGCGGCGAGACCTTCATCAAGCAGCTCGCCAACGGAGTCGTCTACAAGCAGATCATCGGCCGCCCGTCCGACCCCGTGAGCGGCACTCTGCCCCGGATCATCAACGTCCTGACGATTGACCCGAAGGCGCCCGGCGTCGAGATCAGGGCCGTCCTCGCGCACGACCGGGTGAACGACCTCGACCCGACCAGGGGCCGCGAGGACATGGGCTCGATCGCGAGGAGGCTCCACGCGGCGGCGGTCGTCAACACCGATTTCTGCAACTGGACCGGCGATCCGCTCGGCCTGCACGTCGAGAACGGCCAACTCGTCAGCGAGCCGTACCCGCGCCGCACGATGTTCGGCATGACGGCGACCGGAAAGTACCTCTACGACGTGCTCGGCTGGGACGCGAAGGTGACTCTCCCTGACGGCGCCTCCCGCGCGATCAACGGCCTGGAGCGCGACCGGGGGCCCGGCGAGCTCATCGCCTACACCCGGAAGTGGTTCACGAGCACCTGCACGAAGGACAACGGCTCCGAGGCCGTCATCACCACGAAAGACCTCCCGATCCGGCTCGGAGTCCCGATTCGCGGCACGGTCTCGAAACTGAGGCCCGACCTCGGCGACACGCCGATCCCGGAGGACGGCATCGTGCTCTCCGGCGCGGGACCGGCGGGCGACTTCGTCGAGAACGCCCTGAAGGAGGGCATGGAGGTCACGCTGACCTTCGACGTCGTCCCGACCGCGACCACCGGCTGGAACGAGGTCGTGCAGGCCGCCGGCGGAACCCCCAGGCTCATCAGGGACGGGGTGATCATCGAGGATTTCCAGCAGGAGGGCATCGGGATGGGGCACATCACGACCGCCCACCCCAGGACGGCCCTCGGCACGACCGCCGACGGGAAGCTGGTGCTCGCCACCGTGGACGGCCGCCAGCAGAACGCGACCGGCATGCCGCTCCCGAACCTCGCGCTCCTGATGAAGTCGCTCGGGTGCGTGGACGCCCTGAGCCTCGACGGGGGCGGGTCGAGCACGATGGCGACGTGGTTCGGCATCCTGAACAGCCCGTCCGACGGGAAGCTGAGGCCGCTCCCGAACGGGATCGCGGTCTTCGCGGACGAGCCGTCGTGGCCCTCGGTGGACTTCGAGATCTCGCAGGTTACGAAGCCGGTGGCCTCCGCGGAGACGGTCCGGCTCAGACTCATTGACTCCGCGACCAGGCAGCCGTTGAAGAAGATGCTCGCGAGCAGGGCGATCTGGAGCACGGACAAGGGCATCGGGTTCGTGGACCAGGCGGGAATCTTCACCGGCTACAAGGTCGGCAAGGTGGAAGTCGTGGTCCGGCTCGGCTCGAAGTTCGCGCGGACGACGATCGAGACGGTCGCCGGCCCGCCGAAGCGCCTGACGGCCGTCCTGGAGGCGGTCGAACCCGGCAAGGCCGACCTCACCGTCGGCGTGACGGACATCGGGGCGAACGGGATCGCGGGTCTGAGACCGCGCGTCAAGATCAGCGGCGGGAAGCTCGACGCGGGCGAGGTAGTCACCGGCGAGATCGGCAAGGCGTCGGTCGGCGTGAAGTGGGCCGGCCCGTCCGGCGGGCGGATCGAGGTCTCCTACCCCGGCTTGACGCCGGTGGTGGTGGAACAGCTGTCACCCTGAACTGGATTCAGGGTCCACCCGCGACCGTAAGTCCTGAGTGCGCGCTTCGGCGCGTGTATCGAAGGACGGTGGACCTGCAGCATGGTCGCGCATCGAGGTGTCCTTCGGCGACCTGGCGTCGGTGGTAGTGGAGCAGGAGAAGTAGGTTCATCAGCGCTCCCCTCCTTATCAAGGAGGGGTCGGGGGAGGTTCGGTAAAGGCCCCGGGGGCAGAACCCCCTCGGCCCGGCGTCCGGCCCCTTCCCAGGCAGGAAACCGCTCGGCTCGCGAAGAACATTCTCTATACAGCTTTACGCAAATCCGAGGCAACCTGTCATTCTGAGACGCCCTGTCATTCTGAGCGAAGCGAAGAATCTCTCCGGCCAGATTCTTCGCTTCGCTCAGAATGACACCGTAGCGGGTTCACCCGGGATTCCCAAGATGAAGAACACTCTCTACTACGGCGATAACCTCACCATCATGCGCGAGCACATCGCGGACGAGTCGGTCGATCTGGTCTACCTCGACCCGCCGTTCAACTCCGCGCGGGACTACAACGTCCTCTTCAAGCAGGCGAAGAAGGACGAGAACCAGGCGCAGATCACCGCCTTCACCGATACCTGGCAGTGGAGCAAGCTCACCTACGAGGAGTTCTTCAGGGAGCCGCGCAACGCCAAGCTCTTCGACCTGATGGAGTCGCTCTACCGCATCCTCGGCACCAGCGAGATGATGGCCTACCTCCTCATGATGGCCCCGCGCCTCCTCGAACTCCACCGGGTACTGAAGCCGACCGGGAGCCTCTACCTACACTGCGACCCGACCGCCAGCCACTATCTCAAGATTCTGCTGGACGTGGTATTCCTCCCCGTGAACTTCAGGAACGAGGTGATATGGAAGCGGACCAGTGCCCACAACTCCGCCAATCGGTACGGCGCAACGCATGACAGCCTGCTATTCTACACCAAGTCGAGCCAGTACACGTGGAACGCTCAGTTCTCTGCCTATGACGAGCAGTACGTGGACGCGTTCTTCACTCACAAGGATGACGAAGGACGGCGCTGGCGACGCACTGATCTCACCGGTCCTGGCGTGCGACAAGGGGATAGCGGAAAACCATGGCGGGGATACGACCCTACAGCGGGGCATCGTCACTGGCAGCCACCGTCCTACTTCTACGATGCGTACAAGGAGATTACCGGGGAAGAGCTAGGCCAGTATGATCTGTTAGCTCGTCTCGACAAGCTTGACGAAGTGGGCATGATCCATTGGCCTAAGAAGGAGGGCGGCGTACCTCAGGGCAAGCGGTATCTTGACGCGGCGCTTGGCATACCGATGCAGGACATCTGGCCAGACATCAAACCCATCCACAACATTGCCGCTGAACGCATGGGCTATCCCACGCAGAAGCCGCTCGCGCTCCTGGAGCGGATCATCAGCGCCTCATCGAACCCCGGCGATATCGTGTTCGACCCGTTCTGCGGGTGCGGCACGGCGGTCGTCGCCGCGGAGAAGCTCGGGCGGCAGTGGATCGGCATAGACATCACCTACATCGCGCTCGACCTGATGATCAGCCGCCTGCTGAAGGACTTCGGCCTCACGCGCGGCAAGGAGTACGACGTGCTCGGCGACCCGAAGGACCAGTACTCGGCCCACAAGCTCTTCGAGGAGAGCCCGAAGCAGTTCGAGATATGGGCGGTCGGCCTCGTCGCGGGCGTCCCCCAGCCGGAGAAGAGCGGCGACAAGGGCGTCGACGGCAAGGTCTACTTCATGGACCTCGAAAGCAAGCTCCAGTGGGCGGTCGTGCAGGTCAAGGGCGGGAAGCTGAACCCCGGCATGATCCGGGACTTCTCGCACGTCATCCAGCGAGACAAGGGGGCGATGGGGTTCTTCATCTGCCTCGACACGCCGACGAAGGGGATGTATACCGAAGCGGAGGAACTCGGGTTCTTCGACTCGCCCTCAGGCCGGAAGATCCCCAAGCTCCAGATACGCACGATCAAGGAACTCCTGGAGGGCAAGGAGTTCGACTTCCCCAAGGGCTACTCCCTGCGCTCCTCCGGCAAGAAGCTCGTCCGCGAAGGAGAGCAGGGGGAGTTGGGGATATGAGTTCAGGAGACAAGACCCGCTAGTCCTGAGTGCGCGCTCTGGCGCGGTCCTGAACTGGATTCAGGGTCTACCCGCGACCGTAAGTCCTGAGTGCGCGCTCTGGCGCGTGTATCGAAGGACGGTGGACCTGCACCA
>JAGONM010000073.1 GCA_017993055.1 Armatimonadota bacterium | reverse complement strand
GGCTGACGGGTTCGTTGACGGGAACAGCGATCCCGTGCTTGGGGTCCGCGTTGCCGCTCTGGACCTCGCCGCCGGGAACTCCATCACTCTCCCCGCGCAGGTCGGGGCGATCGTTCGCGTCGTCGGCATCAGTTCCTGCGCAACGGTCAACCAGACCCGTGCGCGTATGATACGGGTGAGGTCACAGGCTGATGTCCCGCTCGTGATGTACGTGAAGCCCGACGGTAACGACAACAACAACGGCTCGACGTGGGCACTCGCCAAGCGATCCGTTCAGGGCGCACTCAACGCGGCATCAGTCGGCGCGGAGATATGGGTCGCTCACGGAACGTACGCCGAGAACGTTACCCTCGCGGACGGCGTGGGGCTATATGGGGGATTCGTCGGAAACGAAACCCTTCGACAGGAAAGAAACATCCTGGGCAACCCGACGATACTGGACGGAGGAGCATCGGACTCGGTCGTAACCTGTCCATCCGGCCTGACGTCGAGCACCGTCATTGACGGATTCACTATTCGAAACGGCAGAGCGCAGTCGGGGGCCGGCATCAAGTGTGTGAGTTCCTCTCCGACGATCACTCACAATATGATCGCCGGCAACACAGCGTATACGGACACCGCCGGCATCGCCTCCGGGGGAGGCATCTACTGCTCGGGCGGCTCGCCGCTCATCGCGGGGAATGTCATACACTCGAACCATGCCGAGGCTAGCGCCGGAGCTGAGTATGGCGCAGGCATATACTGCGAGTCATGCGGGTCCGCCCGCGTTGTCAATAACACCATAAGTGACAACACCCACGGCACTGGCCCGTGGTCGCACGGCGGCGGAATCTACTCCAGCGGCTCGTCCCTGCTGTTCGCGAACAACATCGTAGTGTCCAACACCTCCGGTGTGTACGTCTCCGGAGGCACCATTGAGGTAGTCAACAACTGCGTGTACGGCAATACCGCGTACCGCTACTCCGGCATCACCGATCCAACCGGAACGGACGGCAACATCTCGGACGACCCGCTGCTCGGCGTGGACGGAGTGCATCTCCGACCGGACTCGCCTTGCGTGGGCGTCGGCTCGAATGGGGCATCGGGCATGCCCGCCGCGGACATTGACTCCCAGTCGCGAGTGCAGTATAGCACGGTTGATATCGGCGCGGACGAGAGCGACGGATGCTGGTGGTTCGTGATGGAGCTTTCCGCGAATCCTCCGTATGCGGCGGCGGGAGACACTATACCCATAACAGCCCTACTCGCCGGAGGAGATGTCGAGGGGTGTGTCGTCTGCTTCAGCGTTTCCGATGCGACGATCACGGAGTTCAACGGCAGTCCACTTCCGTCGGGGATGAGGAGTTACTGTGGAATTGCGGACGAAAACGGGTCAGCGACGGCGCTCATCTCGCGGGCAACGCCGGGGCAGGTCACAGTCACCGTCCGGGGCGGGAATTCCTGCGGGACCGGGTTCACCACGCAGCGGACTGACACTTGGTTCGTCGATCCCGAGTCGGTTCAGGACGTTATGTTCGTCATTGACCGTTCCGGCTCAATGGCAGGCCATGAGGCATCATATCCGGAAGAAGGTAGCGTACAGGCATTCGTTCGGGAGATCAGCGGCCTGATGCCGCAAACCAGATTCGGAGCTGTCACGTTCTCCGATACATGGGAGGGGCGGTCTACCCAGATCCTATCCTTGAGCCAGTTCACCGGCGAAGACCGTGTTGATGACTTCTGCGACTGGGTGAGCGACTCTCCGGCAGATGGCAATACGGAGGAGCAGACGAATGCCCTGTACACGGCTATCGCCGATCTGCAGACCAACTCGCCGTCGGAACGCCGCAGGTTCGTTGTGTTTGTGACAGATGCCTACATGAACAACAGCAGTCAGCTAACTCATCTGGACATCGTTCAGAACCTGGACGCGCTGACTGGGTCGAACGGCGGAGGCGTCTTCGTTTCGCTTTGGGAGCAATGGCAGGGGTCTCTGTACCAGCACTACTCGCAGAGTTTCACAAATGATCCCGCACACCCCTCTCTTGCCGTCAATGGAGGATTTGATCACACCAACTATGCCAACTCCGCGCCCGCTGACGGCAGATATATGTTTGATACATTCAAGAAGCGAATACTCTACAGCCAATAGTAGGTAGGTGGAATAGATGCGGACTCTAGCGATGGCAATGCTCATACTGGCCACAGCTTGCGGCCAAGTCAACGCAGTTCCCTACAGAATCCGAGACCTGGGCATCATAGGCGGCAGCGAGAGCTTCGTCCGTGGAATCAACGATCACGGCCAAGTGGTAGGTACTACCGATAACGGATTCGGCTCGTGGCCGTACCGAGCCTTCTTGCTGGCGGATGGTGTGATGCGGGATATCGGAACACTGGGTGGCACCAACAGCTCTGCGTGCTGCATCAACAACAGCGGTCAGGTGGTCGGCTCGTCCAGGACCGACAGTGATTCAACCCATGCCTTCCTATGGCAGGACGGTACCATGCTGGATCTCAATACGCTGGGAGGCGCCAGTAGCGCCGCCGGAGCCATCAATGATATCGGACAGGTAGTAGGGTCTTCCAGCACTGCCGATGGCTCGAATCATGCCTTCCTATGGCAGGAGGGTGTGATGCAGGACCTCGGCACATTGGGGGGCGGTTACGGCCACGCGCACGATATCAATGATAATGGACAGATAGTGGGCGGCGCTGACACCGCCGATGGGTTCAGCAAGGCTTTCCTGTGGCAGGACGGTGTGATGCAGAATCTCGGTACGCTGGGGGGGCGAAGCAGTACTGCCAATGGCATCAACAACAGCGGCCAGGTGGTAGGCTGGTCCAGCCTTGCTGATGGTGGTCACCGCGCTTTTCTATGGCAGAACGGTACGATGCAAGACCTTGGCACGCTCGGAGCCGACAGCTACGCCAGTAGCATTAACGATAGTGAACAGATAGTGGGCTATTACTGCACACCCGACTTTCTTCGGCGCGCTTCTCTCTGGCAGGGCGGCATGATCTACGACCTCGGTACACTCCCTGGGGGCAACTCCAGTCAGGCCTCTGCCATCAACAATGCCGGGCAGATTGTGGGATGGTCGGATACCGCCGACGGCGAAAGGCACGCCGTCCTCTGGGAACCCGTCCCCGAGCCGTCCTCCCTTCTCGCGCTTGGAGGCGGGTTGGCGGCGGTCTGCCTGCCGTGGATCCGGAGGCGCGTCCGCATGAGGGCGTGACCTTCACGACGCGGCGCCCTACCGGACGCTTCGGACGCCACCGTGAGAGATCGCTTTTCGCGAGGCCTCGGTTGACTTCGCCTCACCCCGGGGGTATACTTCTCCCAGCACGCATCCCGGGAGGGCAACATGATCGAGGGCGTGAAGATCAAGCAGCTTCAGCGGCATGCCGACGAGCGCGGATGCCTCACCGAAATCCTCCGGCGCGACGACGAGATATTCGCCGAGTTCGGGCAGGTCTACGCGACGGTGAACTACCCCCAGGTCGTCAGGGCCTGGCACTACCACAAGAAGCAGGACGACTTCTTCGCCGTCGTGAAGGGCATGGCGAAGGCGGTCCTCTACGACGCGCGCGAGGGTTCGCCGACGAAGGGCGAGGTGAACGAGTTCTTCCTCGGCGAGCAGAACATGATCCTGCTCAGGATTCCCGTCGGCGTCTACCACGGATACAAGACCGTCGGCGACGAGACCGCGATACTGCTCAACCTGCCCACGCGAACGTACGACCCGTCCGATCCCGACGAGTACCGCCTGCCCTGGGACTCGCCCGAGGTGCCCTACGACTGGGCGATTGTGATGAAGTGAGCAGAGAACACGGAGACACGGAGGGGTACGGAGAACACGGAACTCCATTAGGAAAGCAGGAAGGGAAGCATCGAACACCGAACATCGAACGTCCAACAATGATCTCTGAACTGATCGGTACTTCGGCGTTGGATGTTGAGTATTCGACGTTCGCATCCTCTCACGGTTTACTGATACGAAGCATTTTCCGTGCCCTCCCTTTCTTCCGTGCTTCCGCGTTCTCCGGAACCGCCCGGATTGGCGGCTCGTATTCTGAAGTAGATTGCACTCCGGACAAGAACCATGAAGAAGATACTCGTCACGGGCGGCGCGGGCTTCATCGGAAGCAACTTCTGCCGCTACATGCTCGATAAGCACCCCGAATGCAGCATTTCCGTGCTCGACGCCCTCACCTACGCGGGGAACATGGACAACCTCGCGGACATGATCGGAAGCCCGCGGTTCGAGTTCACCCACGGCGACATCCGCGACCGAGAGGCCGTCGAGCCGCTGATGCGCGAGTGCGACGCCGTCGTCAACTTCGCCGCCGAGACGCACGTTGACCGCTCGATCGCCGACCCGGGCGGCTTCGTGCTGACCGACGTCTTCGGCGTGTTCGTGCTCCTCGAAGCCGCGAAGAAGCTCGGCGTGGAGCGCTTCGTCCACATCTCGACCGATGAGGTGTACGGCGCGATCGCGGAAGGCTCCTTCCGGGAGGGCGACCCGCTATGCCCGAACAGCCCCTATTCCGCTAGCAAGGCGGGCGGAGAACTGCTCGCCCGGTCCTACTTTGCGACCTACGGGATGCCGATTATTATTACCAGGGGATCGAACAACTTCGGCCCGTACCAGTACCCGGAGAAGCTGATACCGCTCTTCATCACGAACGCGATGGAGGGCAAGTCGCTCCCCGTCTACGGCGACGGGAACCAGGTGCGCGATTGGATCTACGTGCTCGATCATTGCGAGGGCGTGGACGTCGCGCTCCACGAAGGCGTCCCCGGCGAGGTCTACAACGTCGGCGGCGGGAACGAGCGCACGAACCTGTATATCACGAAGGCGATCCTCTCGATACTCGGGAAGCCCGAGTCGCTCATCAAGTACGTGAAGGACCGGCCCGGTCACGACCGGCGATACTCGATTGACTGCTCGAAGCTCGGCTCTCTCGGATGGAAGCCGGGGCGCGACTTCGACGAGGCGCTCGAGGAGACGGTGAAGTGGTACGTCGAGAACGAGTCCTGGTGGCGCAAGATCAAGGACCACCAGCCGGAGTACAAGGCGTTCACGCGGAAGTGGTACGGGAAGAGATGAAGTCACCGGTTACCGGTAACCAGTGATCAGTTCGCCCGTCATGCTGAACTTGTCTCAGCATCCATAGATCCCGAATCGAGTTCAGGATGACGCCCGCGAAACTGGTTACTGTTTACTGGTAACTGGCAACTGGAGAGCACATGATCATCACGCAGACGCCCCTGCGGATAAGCTTCGCGGGAGGCGGCACCGATTTCGAGGGGTTCTACCGGGACGGCGGCGGATGCGTCGTCTCCACAGCGATAGACAAGTACATCTACGTCATCATCAAGGAACGCTTCGACGACAAGATCCGCGTCGGGTACTCCAAGACCGAGATGGTGGACTCCGTGGACGAAATCGAGCACGAACTCGTCCGCGAGTGCCTGCGCAAGACGGGCATCACGAGCGGGGTCGAGATCTCGACCATGGCGGACATCCCCTCGGAGGGGTCCGGCCTCGGGTCGTCGAGCACGGTCACCGTCGGCCTCCTGAACGCGATGTATGCCTACCAGGGCGAGATCAGGCCCGCGGACATCCTCGCCGACGAGGCGTGCGACATCGAGATCAACGTGCTCGGCAAGCCGATCGGGAAGCAGGACCAGTACATCGCGGCGTTCGGGAGCATGCGGCTGATCGAGTTCCGGTCGTCGGGCGCGGTGGACGTATCGCCGGTCGAGATCGGCATGGAGAAGAGGCATCGTCTCGGCGAGAGCGTGATGCTCTTCTACACGGGCGTCACGCGCAAGGCCGACGTGATACTCTCCCAGCAGAAGGCGAACATCGAAGACAAGCGCAGAACTCTCGAGACCATGCGGCAGCAGGCCTACGACCTGCGCGAGAGCCTCCTCGCGGGCGATCTGGACGCGGTCGGCCGCACGATGCACGCGGGCTGGCTGCTCAAGAAGCAGCTCGCGAACAACATCAGCAACGGGCACATTGACGAGATATACCAGGCGGCGGTCGAGGCGGGAGCGCTCGGCGG
>JAGONM010000072.1 GCA_017993055.1 Armatimonadota bacterium | reverse complement strand
TCTCGGACTTCAATACCGGACTGCGATAGGTTTTTCTCATAGCTATTCCTCTCCGCATGGTGATCCGCCGGCTCAACCGCGTTTCTCGAACATATCCCGGCACGCCCGTGCCTGCCTGCAGGCCTCGCTCGACGGACCCAGCATGTCGCCGTCCTCCAGGTCGGCGAGCCCCGGACACCTGAAACAGTAGGGAAGCAGCTCGCATGATCCGCAGACCGCCAAGTCCCTGAGCCTGACATCCCTGATGCGGCTCAGTTCCTCCGAGCCTCGCCAGATTGCAGGAAAGTCCTTTTCCCTGATATTTCCAACTGCGCGCAGGAACTGCACGCAGGGATACACGTCCCCGTACGGGCTGATGCAGCAGGTCGTCAGCCCCGCATTGCACTGATGGCAGTCCGCCGCCTCGCGGAAATCCTCCGCCGTCAGCGTCTCCGCGAGCAGATCGAGCATTTCCGCACGGTTGCGCTCCATGAAGTCGGCGAGCTGCCCATCGCGCAGCCGGTGGGCGTGGGCCGAGCACCCTCCGTCCTGGCTCGCGCTCACCGTGATGTCGGTCAGGCAGTCCGCGCCGAGTTCCTGTGCAAGCGCCTTGATCCGCTCGTAGTCGGCGTAGTTCTCCCGGGTCAGCAGGCTCTTCAGCGTCACCGGGACGCCTTCTTCACGCAGTAACCTTACCCCGTTCAACGCTCCGTCAAACGAGCCCGGAACGCGAGTGACCCGGTCGTGCCCGTCGGCGTCGGCCGCATGTATCGAGACGTCAACGTTGAACGGGTAGAGACCCGCTATCAGCTTGGACGCATACGCGTCCACGAGTGTTCCGTTGGTCTTCAGTTCGAGGGCCAGACCCCGACCCCGCGCGTGCCGCGCTATCTCAGGGAAGTCCTCCCTGCAGAGTATCTCGCCGCCCGAGAGCGTGAGGAACATGCAGCCCTCGGACTGCAGCCCGTCTATCGTGCGGCACACCTCGTCCAAACCGAGTTCCGCGCCCTCGCGGCCGATGCAGTAGCAGAAACCGCATCCCAGGTTGCACCGGTATGTCAACTCGAAGATCGCCCTGATCGGCCGGCTCTCCTCTGTGCCGGATTCGATCAGCCGGTCCAGTATGCTGTTACCCGGCCCGAAATCAACGCTCATTCGGCCTCTGCGCCCGAACTCCGGATCAGGCCGGCCAGCCTGAGCTCGCCGATAAACCTAGAGACGTCTTCAGCGGCGCGTTCCGGGGCCACCTCGTATTGCGCCACCACCATCTCTGCAAGATTCGTGCCAGTCCGACACCCGTCTATCGAGTTCCAGATAAATGTCTCGACATCGCCGAGATGATGGAGCATCATCCCGCCCAGTTCGAGCACGTAGCACTCCTCTTCCCGCCCGTGGACCGCTATCTTCTCGCTCTTCGCGACCGGTTCATTCATCTTCGAGGCCGTCTATCATCGCAAGAAACTCCGAATCCTTCCTGAAGGACATCTCTCTGCACGGCACCGAGGACGCCAGGTCGCAGCAGACCTCGAAGGCGGCCGGCATCAGACTCGAGGCTTCGCCGAAGAAAACGACCGACCTCATGAGATGCGTGAGCGCGGCTCGATTCTCCAGCAGCGCCAGCCCGTTCTCTCTAGCCTGCTTCAGGAAGTACAGCCCTCTCACGGGCGCCCGATAGTTCTCCGCCGTGCCGAGGTCCCCGTGGAACGGGGTGCCGTACACCGTCCAGCCGGACCCGGATCGCCTGAGAAGGGAAATCTCGTCGCTCAACACGGTGCATCCCGCGTCGCGGCAGATGCCGGCTACGGTCGATTTCCCGCTCCCGGATACCCCCGGAAACACCAGGCCCTCACCGTCCCTGGCCACCGAGGCGCTGTGGACGAGCAACCCCCCTCGGCTCACCGCCAGCAGGGAGTAGCAGACCCTGAGGAAGCAGTCGAACCCCACGATCGCGTATTCGGGCCAGTTCAGCTTCACCTCGGCCCGCCCCGAAGGGAGGTCTATCACCCCGTCGAAATCGCCGCGCGAGACGCGGATCACGCCGTCTTCGACGCCGACTTCGATATCGGGAAGCAGCATGAACTCGGCATCAGGGTCGATCGCGGCGCGGACCTCCAGGTCCGTCGAACGCCCGCACTCACTGTGCAGGAACGCATCGTACCTGGACCTCGCGGCCTCGGCCAGCGCACGTTCGTCGGGGATAAGACCCGACACGACATCGCCAATAGCAAGGAGCAGCCAATCGTTCTCGGTGTTCTGAGGCTTCACGGCTGCTCCTGAGAAAGAGTGCTGCACCCTATAACGCGACTGCGACACACGCAGCGCGCCCAAGAAACATTACCTAGACCTGCGCCTCTTAAGAAAAGCACCGCCCACTCCGGTCACGCCGATCGCAAGAGCCGCTAGACTACCCGGCTCGGGCACGCAGAGCGGCATGAAGACCGGCACCTGCTCCTGATGCCCATCGTCCCAGGTGATCGTCGTCATGATCTGCTGGAACTGCACGGGATGCACGAAATTCTCCTCGCGGAACGATGTCTGCGAGAGAAGCGGACCCTGACTCGGCGGGAGCGGCCAGGAGCCATAGCACGGGTCGTTGCCGGGGTCGGACATCACGACCCCCGGGCACCCCGGCCACAGCGGGGTGAACGTCCAACTCACGATCCAGTGGTCTGTGGAGTTGTTCTCGAGATAGAAATCGTACCACCAGTCCGTATAAGTGTACCCATCGGACTCGCCCGGCGACTGCACCAGCGACTCGTACGTAAACCCGTAGCCGGGGCCGTTCGACGACGGAGCCGTGGAGTAGTTGTTCAGAAACCACGTCTGAACCGGGCCAGCGGAAACCGGCGCCGCCGCAACGCAGCACGCGAGAAGCAGCGCGACAACGAAAGCGATTCGGGATGGCATCTCTTGATCTCCTTCCGGAAGCACCGCATGTATTGTGTTCTCTGCGGTTTTACTCACTTCGCATGATAGCCCAGATCGCTCGATCCGTCAAGGGGATGCGGCGACCTTTTGCGAAAACTGGTAAATTTACCTGCGTCTCGTGCTGATAATCGTTCTGGGAGGATGTCTCCGGCCCATCCCGGATTCCGTGCCACTTGACGGCGTGCGAATACTGCACTATAATGAGTGGCATCCAGCGCACGGCTGATGCCGTTTGAAACGGCGGTACACCGGTAACACAATGCGAACTTCCGCTCTCGAATCCTCCGATTTCTCGTTCAACGACGTGGCGGACATCCTGCGCAGACGCAAAGGCATAATGCTCGCCTGCCTCGCCGCCGCGCTGCTGGCAGGCGCGGCGGTGACGCTGCGGGCCCCACGGCTCTACGTCGCCACGAGCCAACTCGTCTTCCTGCGCCCGTCATACACCGTGCTCCTCAGCGACAAGGTGCTCACCCCGCCGCAGTACGAAGAGAAGTCCACGCAGGTCTACCTGCTGAAGAGCAGGACCGTGGCTGACGAGGCCGCGAGCCTCATGAGGGCGAAGGACGTCGAAGTGAGCGGAGCGCAGGTCCGAGGCGCTCTAAAGATCAAGGACGTAACCGACACCGAGATTATGGAGATCTCGGCGCAGACTGACGATCCGAAGATGTCGGCGATGATGGCGAACTCCGTGGCGGAGGCGTTCGTGTCGTACAAGAGGCGGGCGCGCAGGGGCACGGCGTCCGCCGGCATCGAAGACCTGCGCGATCAGATGGAGGCCGCCAGGAAGGAACTCACGCGCCGCGAGAAGGATCTCTCCGCATTCCTGCGTGGCGTAGGCTTCACCGACGTGAAGAAGGCGGGTGGAGCGATCCAGGACCAGATCATAGCATTTGAACTGCAGTTGGCGAAGGACATCGTCGCAAGGGATGAGGCACGGAGCCGCGCCAATGAACTGGCGAGGCAGGTCGGGATCCAGAACAGGGCGATCGCGGAAACCGGCATCCTGCGCGACAACGAGGCGATACAGGCGTTGCAGGCCAAGCTGATAACTCTGGAGATGGAACTCGCGTCGGCCGAGCAGAAATACACCGCCAAGTACCCGGGGACACTCGAAGACCTGAGGAGGTCGGTCGCGGACACCAAGGGCAGGCTGAAGAAGGAGATAGAGAACATAGTCGCCCACGATGCGGGCGCGCTGGAGGTCCAGCAGAACTACGCCTCCCAACTCGCGCAGCAGGAGATGGAATACCTTGCCGCGGCCGCGAGATGCGAGGGGCTGACACGGGTGCTCGCCGAGCGCAAGGCGAAGCTCGCCGGCATGCCGAAACTCGAGATGGACATACTGCACATCATGCGGGAGGAGGCCGCCGCCGAGCAGATATACACCACGCTCCTCGGTAGCTACGAGGCCGCCAAGGCCGACCAGACGCGCCAGACCGACATCGTACAGGTCACCGAACTGGCGACTACGCCGACGAGCCCGGTCAGCCCGAAGCCGCTGCGAAATATGACCTACGCCCTGATCGTGGGGATCGTTCTCGCCCTGTCCGCCGGCCTAATACTCGATCGGCTGGACGACACCATACACTCGGCCGAAGAGGCGCGAAGGCTGCTGGGAATGCCGGTCCTCGGTCAGATTCCGCGGGCTGCGGGCTCGCACCGACTAGTCACCGACATGCACTTCAAGTCTCCGATACCGGAGGCCTACCGCACCCTCCGCGCCAACATATCGTTCGCGAGCATCGACAAGCAGGTGAAGAGCATCCTGCTGACGAGCGCCGCGCCCGGGGAGGGGAAGTCGCTTACCGCGGTCAATCTCGGGATCACTCTCGCGCAGGGCGGAAAGCGGGTGATTCTCGTGGACGCAGACCTCCGCAGGCCGTCGATCGCCGGGCTGCTGCAAATCCCACCTTCGTCAGGACTGACCGACGTTCTGATAGGCAAGACCAGCCTGGCCGAAGCCCTTCAGGACATCGGCCTGCCGAACCTGATGGTCCTTCCCACCGGGCCCCTTCCGCCGAACCCCGCGGAGACGATCGGTTCGCAGCGGATGCGGGATCTCATGAGCGAACTCAGGGAGTCCGCCGAGGTGGTCGTCTTCGATACGCCGCCATGCAACCTGGTTTCGGACAGCCTGATGCTGGCCGCGCTCGCGGACGCGACGATACAGGTCGTCGAGATGCAGTCAGTCTCTCGCAGCGTCCTGCTTCAGGCGGAGCAGTCCCTGCTCGACGCGAAGGCGACGATCATCGGCTGCGTCCTGAACGGAGTGCAGCCGTCCAGCCCGTATGCCTATACCTATTACGGCCACCCCGACGACACGGACGAGCCGCCCCGAGGGAACGGACGCGGCGGAATCCTGGCCCGTATCATCGGGCGAAGGGATGCACGTGACTAGAACCGAGCGAAAGGGCGTCGGCCGCCGGACAAGTTATCGCGGCGCGGGTCAAGAGGGCGGACGGTCAGGCTTCGATTCGGAGTTGATATTCCTCCGAGAGACCCTGTCCGGCTTCGCCGCCCGCGGCTCCGCGTGTTCGCCGCCTCGAGTCCCGGAAGGCGTCGACTGGGAGTACGTCCTCGCAAGAAGCGCCGAACACCGCATCCGGCCCATCCTGCGGTCAGTCCTGAGAGCGGGAGAGACTTCCGTGCCGGAAGATGTGCGGCGGGAGCTCGAGTCTGCGTACTTCGACACCCTGGGAACGAACCTCGCTGCACTGTCTTGGACGGAAGCGCTACTCCAGAATTTCGAGAATCTCGGCATACCGGCCGTCCCGATCAAAGGCATCTCGCACTGCCGGACGCTCTACGAAGACCCCGGACTTCGGCCGTTCTGCGACATAGACCTGCTGGTGCCACGTGACTCAGCACCCGGCGCCGCGCGGGCCCTGGAGCAGTCGGGGATGCGCATCGAGCCCGGCAACAGCCTGGACGAACTGCTCCGGATATATAATCACGCGACTTATGTGAAGGCGGACGGCGGCGGGGACGGCATACCCCTAAACGTGGAACTCCACTGGGGGTTTCACGAGTCGAGCACGCCGGCGCACTTCCACATGGAGTCCGTATGGCGGGACGCGGTACCGAGCGGCAACCATCGCAGCCTTTGTCTCGAAGATGAGCTGATATTCGGCGCGCACCACCTCTGCGAGCACCTTTTCTTCAACGCTAGCCCGGCGCTCATCTGGATACTCGACCTGGCACTAAGGCTCCGAATATCAGCGGACAGCATCGACTGGGAAGCGTTCACGACGAAGAACGAGGCTTACGGCACGTCGGCGTCCTCGGCGGTGGCTCTTATGATCCTGGAGCACCTTTTCTCGGGCCCTA
>JAGONM010000071.1 GCA_017993055.1 Armatimonadota bacterium | reverse complement strand
ACTTCGCGTGGCCGCTGATCATCACGAACGACATCAACCTCCGGACGCTCCCGATCGGCATCATGATCTTTCAGGGGCGGTACACCCAGGAGTTCGGCCTGACGATGGCCGCCGCCGCCGTCTGCTCGGTCCCGATCATCATCGCTTTCCTGATCTTCCAGAAGCGGATCACCGAGGGGATCGCCATGACGGGCTTGAAAGGCTAGAGCCTGCCGGAGTGAGTCGGCCCGGCGAGGAAATCTCGCCGGGCCGCTTCCCGCAATCACCCGCCAGGCCATCAGAGGACTCATCATATCCTGCGTGACATAACGTCATCTGATTGTACTGCCGCGAAACTGAACGGACAACCCTCCATCCGGATGAAAAACACCCGGGTCAATCCTACGAAAGTCGGATAGAGCGGCGGAAGATGCTTGACAGATATCGTCTGCACGCGTATATTGCTAATCATGGCAGGCTCGACCGATGACGCGAATCTCTCGATGGGCGATATCGGCGTCCTCTCGGACATGACGTCCGAGATCTACGCGCCGTCGTTCAATGACGACAGTCTCCGCCACGTAGTCGAACTGCTGGGCCGAGTCGTCTATCAGTCTGAGGCGGGCGTCGTCCACCTGCACCCACCCAATGAGCCGCTCTGGTTTGGTTTCAGGATACGCGAGGATGCCGTCAATCAGCGAGTTCCGCTCAGACCAGAGATTCTCGATCTGGTCAGGAACGCCCTGGATCGAAAGCTCTCGGTCTGGCGACCGGAAGACGCGGTCGGGAGAGAGCGGTGGATAGAGTCGCCGCTGCACCGCCAGATGTCCGCAGGCGGACTAGCCCATCTGGTATGCGTCTCGTTCGAACTCGATCCTGAGGAGTCAACGCACTTCCACTTCGCGAGAGAGGCGGGCATGGCGGACTTCACCGGCAGGGATCTCACGATGCTCAGGCTCTTTCGACATCACTTGCTCAGAGCGTCATTACTGAGAAAGACCCTGTATGAGGCGGAGGTGGCCCGGTTCGCCTTTCAACAGATTATGCACCCAGGATTCGTGGCCGACGTGGAGTGCCGGATAGTGCGAATGAATGACGAAGCTCGCAAGGTAGTCGCGAGATGCGCCCTTGGCGAGGCGGAGATCGTGAAGCAGATCGAGGATGCGGCGCGAAGGGTCATCAACACGGGCACTCAGTGGGAGCATCTTGACTGCTGCGGCGAACGAGGACTCATCACCGTCTACCCCGTTCGGTTGGAAACTCAGCCGGTGGAGTATATCCTGGTGCTGGATTCGGCTGACTACTTCCGCCACATACTGACTCAGTGGATGTCCGGGACCGGCCTCACCGCACGCGAGACGGAGATATGCGGCCTGCTGATTCGCGGAAGATCCAACGGCGAGATCGCCCTGGCGCTCGACATCCTGGAGCCTACCGTAAAGGACCATGTGACCAGCATCTTGCGCAAGTTCAAGGTTACCAACCGAAGCGCCATCATGCCCAAGCTCCTCGGCCTCAACTAGCCCCACCGAATATCATCGCCCCGATGCAGTACCGCCTATGCCGCCGGAGGATTCGCGCGCGTCCGCGCGGAACTGAAGAGTGTCCGGCGGCAGTCGGGTAATCGAGGGAAACAAGGGCGTTTCCGGAGGAGAGTACGTGATGGCAACTATGATAGATTCCAAGCTCGCGCTGCTCGGAGGCGATAAGGCGGTAACCTGCGATCCGGGCGATACGTTCACCTGGCCGATCGTGACCGAGGAAGACGAGGCGGCGGTCCTCGATGTGCTCCGCAGAGGCGCGATGTCCGGCACGGACGTCACCCTGCAGTTCGAGAAGGAGTTCGCCGAGTGGCAGGGACTGAAGTACGGCTTGGGATTCAGCACCGGCACGGCGGCGATCCAGGCGGCGATGTGGGGCTGCGGAGTCCGGACCGGCGACGAGATCATCTGCCCGAGCATCACCTACTGGGCCTCCGCGCTGCAGGTGTTCTCCCTCGGCGGAACCGTCGTCTTCGCGGACATCGATCCGATGACGCTCTGCATCGCTCCCGACGACATCGAGCACCGGATCACCGACCGCACCAAGGCGATCATCGTCGTCCACTACCTCGGCCATCCGGCCGACATGGACCGGATCATGCCGATCGCCCGCAAGCACGGCGTCAAGGTGATCGAGGACGTCTCCCACGCGCACGGCGGGCTCTACAAGGGCAGAATGGTCGGCACGTTCGGCGATGTGGCCGCGATGAGCCTCATGTCGGGCAAGTCGTTCCCGATCGGCGAGGCGGGCATCCTCTGCACGAACGACCTCTCTATCTACGAGCACGGGATCGCATGGGGCCACTACGAGCGGAACAATCAGAACATCCAGACGCCGGAACTGCAGCCGTTCATCGGGCTGCCTCTGGGCGGGTACAAGTACCGCATGCACCAGATGAGTTCGGCGGTCGGCCGTGTCCAGCTCAAGCACTACCCGGAGAGGATGGTGGAGATCGACAAGGCGATGAACTACTTCTGGGACTGCCTGGAGGGAGTCCCCGGCTTGAGAGCGCATCGTCCGCCGAAGAACTCGGGCTCGACGATGGGCGGATGGTACGCGTGCCACGGAATCTATGAGGCGAGCGAACTCGGCGGGCTGTCGGTCACGCGGTTCTGTGAGGCGGTGAGGGCCGAGGGATGCCCCGCGAGCCCCGGCGTGAACAATGCGCTCCACCTGCACCCGGTCTTCACGGAGTGCGACATCTACGGTCACGGGAAGCCGACCCGGATCGCGAACTCCTCCAGAGACCTTCGGCAGTACAAGGGCGACCTCCCCGTGAGCGAGGCAGTCGGCGCGCGGACGTACCACATCCCGTGGTTCAAGAAGTTCCGGCCCGAGGTGATCGATCAGTATGCGAACGCGTTCCGGAAGGTCGCCGAGAACTACGAGGAACTGCTGGAGGGCGATCAGGGCAACCCTGAGACCGTCGGCGGGTGGCACTTCTTCCGGCATTCGGGATAGTAACCGCCGATGAACGCAGATGGACGCCGATGGATCTCGTAACCGCCGAGATGCCGAGGACGCGAAGGAATGCATCTGAGAAGCGTGACCTGCCATCCTGACAAGTACCCGACGAGGGAACACTACCCGTTCAACCTTCCGATCTTCCAGCGGCCGACGGAGCTGACCTTCGACACGCCGGTCACGATCTTCGTCGGTGAGAACGGCACCGGGAAGTCTACGCTGCTGGAGGCGATCGTCCACAAGTGCGGCATCCACGTCTGGCGGGACGAGACGAGGCGGCGGTTCGAGCATAATCCCTACGAGGACAAGTTCCCCGAGCACATCTCGATCGAGTGGACCGACGGCCGCGTGCCGGGGTCGTTCTTCTCGGCGTCGGTCTTCCAGGACTTCGCGGAGATCCTCGACGACTGGGCGGTGGCCGATCCCGACCAGCTCAAGCATTTCGGCGGGAAGTCGCTGGTGACGCAGTCCCACGGCCAGTCGATCATGTCGTACCTGACGGCTCGGTACAAGATCAGGGGACTCTACCTGCTCGACGAGCCGGAAGCCGCTCTCTCGCCGAAGACGCAGATCGAGTTGCTGAAGGTGTTCGAGAGCATGTCGCAGGACGGGCACGCCCAGTTCATCATCGCCACGCACTCGCCGATCCTGCTCTCATGCCCCGGCGCGCGAATCTACAGCTTCGACCGGATGCCGATCGCTCCGGTACGGTACGAGGAGACCGATCACTACCGGATCTACAAGCAGTTTCTGGGCAGCAGGTAGCGCGAGATGAAGATTCAGGTCGTCGCGATGATTCTCCTATCCGCGATATCCGCAAGTGCGACTGCCTCGCGGGTCGTGATCAGAGCCGATTTCGGTAAATGGGTGGACTATCCACTTGTCAAGACGAAGTTCGCGGCCTACAACTCGGGTTACGTACCGGGACACCTCGAGACCTACAAGCGGGACGTCGGCCTATTCGATGAAGTCCATCCCGATGCCCTCCGGATTGATGGAGTGCTCGGCTCGCCGAGGCACATGCTCTTCTCCGATCCGCCGATCATCTCCGGCGAGCCGCCCGACCTCAAGTACGACTTCCGGCAGGCCGACGAGTTGATCGACCTCATGCGCACCCATAATGTGCAGAAGTACTGGTGCTACGGCTACGTACCGGAGGCGCTCGGAGAAAGCTTCAAGACGCCGCCCTCGGACCTGGCCCAGTGGGGTACGGTGTGCCGGACCCTTGCGAAGCACTTCGCATCGAGCGGACATACGGTCGCATACCACGAGATCTACAACGAACCGGACAACCGCGACTTCTTCTCCGGGACGGTGCAGGACTATATCGCCATGTACGAAACCGCCGTGAGGGCGATCCGGGCGGCGGACCCGGATGCCGTCGTGGGGGGACCGGCGCTTGCGTTCACTGATGCCTGGATCGAACCGTTTCTCGGTCATGTGACGAAGAACCACCTTCCGCTCGACTTCTTCTCGTTCCACTACTACCCGGGCGTGCCCTACAAGGCGCAGAGCCTGCGAGAAGTGGTTGAGACGATGCGCGAGGCGCTCAGGAAACACCCCGAGTTGGCAACCACCGAGATGCACCTCAACGAGTACAACTCTCTGCCGATCAACTACCCGAAGGACGGTCCTCAGCAGAAGCATCGGCTCGCGGCGCAACTTCTGAGCGATTTCTCGTACTTCGTCACTCAGCCGAGCCTCACGAAGGTCCACTGGGCGCAGTTCATGGATACCGGCGGCGGCAACTGGTCGGGGCTGATCAGCATTGGCGGCCGCCGGAAGGCCGCCTTCAACGCGTGGAAGCTCTACTCGATGATGCCCACCGACAGGCGGCTCGTCTCGATCGAAGGACCGCAGGGCATAGGAGCGATGGCGTCGTCAGACGAGCACAAGTGCGGACTGGTCGTCTGGAATCTGACGGGCGCGGATCAGACTGTCAGAGTGCATCTGGACAGTATTCCCCTCGCGAAGGCCACACTCCGCGTCTACAGGATCGATGCCGGGCACGCCAGTTGGGGAGACGATCCCGCGAATGAGAGGCTGGCCCCCGTGGAGGAGCGCAGGGATGTCGGCACGGTCGGCCTCGAATGGACCGGCGACATCCCTGACGGCGGCGTGGTCTATCTTGAGGCTCAGGACGGAACGACGACCGCCGATCCTGCTCACGTGGCGGAAGTCGAGCGAATCCACTACTGTTTCCCAGATAGGAACTCCAAGGCCTACGCCGACTTCGACCGGAACACCTGGACTGCGCGCATGGGCATGGGAGGCGAGCAGGCGGCGGATGCGGTCGTCGGCGTGCGGGCGAGTAACCTGCCGACGGTGCTCGGCGTATCGTATACTGTCGGCGGCAAGCTGCAGGACAACGGCCCGCACAGCCTGCTCGCGGTTCAGGTGGACTACGAGGCATCCGGCGAGTACCGGGAGTCGGTGCTCTTCCACAAAGGGATCTTCCACGCCAATGGGATCACGCCGCTCCCGTGGGGAACGAAGGCTCGACCGGAACAGGCGGTACGTTTCGACGACACGCTCGATCTAGGGAAGTACGCGCCCGAGGGATGGGCCGGCCGGGCGATAATCACGTTCAGAATACGCAATACCGGCCCGGACAATCGGGCGAAGATATCTCTTGAAAGGAGACCTCTTTGAGGCATCTTCTGCCGGCCATACTCGCACTCTGCATCTGCACATCGGCACTCGCCGGGAATGTGAACCTGCGGCTCGGGCCTGAGGGGGAGATCCTCGGGTGGCTGGTGGCCGGTCCGTTCCCGAATCGCGCAGACAACGAGTTCAAGGACTGTCAGGGGTTCGATACGGACTATCTCAGAACTGAGGGCAGCGCTCAGGCGGCAGAGGGCAAGGCGGCTGCTCCCGGCGCGGACTGGTCGCTGGCAATCGCTGATGCAGAGAAGGGCGTTGATCTCGTCAAGGCGTTGGGGCCGAAGGGACCGGCGGTGGCGTACGGCTTCGCGACTCTGACGAGCAAGGCGCCGCGGGACGTTCGACTCCTCCTGGGCAGCGATGACGGCATCAAGGTCTGGTGGAACGGCGTCCTCGTCCACACGAGCCATCTCACCAGAGGTGCGAAGCGTGACGAGGAACAGATCGAGGCCCGCCTGAAGACGGGACGGAACCGCCTGCGCGTGAAGGTGGACCAGCACTTCGGCGGATGGGGGTTCATCGTTAGGATAGTGAACACGGACGGGTCACCTGCTTCCGATCTGATCGAAACCCTGGATGTATGGGACGGCGGCGCTACCGGAGGATCCTCTGCCGACTCGCTTGTGCGCGCCTCCGTGGGCAAGCAGGGCAGCCTCGACGTCCAGGCTGCGACTGAGTACGGTTCGTTGAGGCCCAACGCCCTCCTCTGGCGATCATGGCTTCAGGAGTATCGCGAGACTTATACGGCGCCCACGAATGCTCAGGAACGCCGGTACGGCAGGCGGG
>JAGONM010000070.1:3392-6582 GCA_017993055.1 Armatimonadota bacterium | reverse complement strand
AGATCGCGCGCAGGATCAGGGAGTCCGGCGTCCAGCGGGTGAGCGTGAGCATTGACGGCGCGAGGGCCGGGTCGCACGACTCGTTCCGCAGGCTCCCCGGCGCGTTCGACTGCGCGTGGGAGGGCGTCGAGCGCATCAAGGCGGAGGGCGTCCCCTTCCAGATCAACACGACGGTCACCCGGCACAATATCGAAGAGATCCCGGCGATCCTGGAGCTTGCGAAGGAGCGGGGAGCGGCCGCGCTCCACATGTTCCTCCTCGTGCCGACCGGGTGCGGGAAGGAGATCGCCGACGACGAGATGATCAGCCCGGACGAATATGAACGCGTGCTGAACTGGTTCTACGACCGCTCGAAGGACGCCGGGATCGCGCTGAAGGCGACCTGCGCGCCGCACTACTTCCGGGTCATGCGCCAGCGGGCGAAGGAGGAGGGAATCCGCATCACCCCGGAGACTCACGGCTTCGAGGCGATGACGAAGGGATGCCTGGCGGGCTCGGCGGTCTGCTTCGTCTCCCACGCGGGCGAGGTCTACCCGTGCGGGTACCTGCCGGTGTCGGCGGGGAACGTCCGGCGGGAGGACTTCGGCGACATCTGGGAGAATGCGGAGGTGTTCCGCGACCTGCGCGGCGAAGATAACCTGCGGGGCAAGTGCGGGGCCTGCGAGTACCGGCGCGTCTGCATGGGATGCAGGGCCCGGGCATACGCGCTCACGGGCAACTACCTCGACCCGGAGCCGTACTGCGTGTACGAGCCGGGCAAGCGCGGGGCATGAAGTGCGTCTCCGCCGTCATGCTGAACTCGTTTCGGCATGCACGCGGGTGTCATGCTGAACTCGTTTCAGCATCCAGGAGTAGGGTGGGTCCTGAATAAAGTTCAGGATGACATCGTTTTGTGTGCCGCGCGCCCACTGTCATGCTGAACTTGGTTCAGCATCCAAGTAGGGCATCGAGCCCCTGGTGCCAAGTGCGATGCACACAGGAGCCGAGTATGTACGTGTACATGCTGGCAAGTCGCAGGAACGGTACTCTCTACATAGGCGTAACGAACAACCTGGAACGGCGCGTGTTGGAGCACAAGTCCGGGCTTGTGCCGGGATTCACGCGGAAATATGCAGTCAAGACGCTGGTATGGTATGAGGAATGCCGGGAAGCCAGGGATGCTATCCGACGGGAGAAACAACTCAAGAGTTGGCACAGGGCCTGGAAGATTGCGCTGATAGAGGAGACGAACCCGGAGTGGCGCGACTTGGCTGCGTGTGGATCCTGAATCAAGTTCAGGATGACATCGTTCTGTGTGCCGCGCGCCCACTGTCATGCTGAACTCGTTTCGGCATGCACGCGGGTGTCATGCTGAACTCGTTTCAGCATCCAGGCGGTGTGTGGGTCCTGAATCAAGTTCAGGATGACATCGTTTTGTGTGCCGCGCGCCCGCTGTCATGCTGAACTCGTTTCGGCATGCACGCGGGTGTCATGCTGAACTCGTTTCAGCATCCAGGCGGTGTGTGGGTCCTGAATCAAGTTCAGGATGACATCGTTTTGTGTGTCGCGCGCCCACTGTCATGCTGAACTTGGTTCAGCATCCGGAGAGTACGAGTAGGAGTGGGAGGGGAAAAGGAGGTGAACGCGAATGGCTGATGAGATACGACTGACCGCGTACAGTCACGGCGGCGGGTGAGCATGCAAAGTCGGTCCTAAGGACCTGGCGCAGGTTCTGCGCCACCTACCGCCCATAGTTGACCCCAACGTGCTCGTCGGCATGAACACCGCCGATGACGCCGCGGTGTACAAGATCCGGGACGACCTCGCCGTCGCGTTCACGGTAGACTACTTCACGCCTGTCGTAGACGACCCCCGCGACTTCGGGGCGATCGCCGCCACCAACGCGATGAGCGACTGCTACGCGATGGGAGTCCGGCCCGCGATCGCGCTCAACATCGTCGGCTTCCCGGTGAAGACCCTGCCGATCTACGTGCTCGACGCGATCCTCCAGGGCGGCGCGGACCAGGCGAAGGAGGCGGGGGTCAGCATCGTCGGCGGCCACACGATAGACGATCCGGAGCCGAAGTACGGCATGGCGGTCGTCGGGTTCACGCACCCTGACGCGATCGTCAAGAACTCCGGCGCGCGGAAGGGCGACAAGCTCGTCCTCACGAAGCCGCTCGGGATCGGCATCATCACCGGCGCGATCAAGAGCGGCGCGGCGTCGGCCCCGTCGGTCCGGAAGGCGGTCGAGCTGATGACCACGCTCAACCGCGGCGCGTCAACCGTCATGTCCGAGGTCGGCGTGGACGCCTGCACCGACATCACGGGGTTCGGGCTGCTCGGGCACCTCTGGGAGATGTGCTCGGCGAGCAGGCTCGGCGCGAGGATCAGCCTGTCGCGCGTGCCCGTGCTCGACGACGTGCGCGAACTCGCGGAGCGGGACATGGTGCCGGGCGGGGCCTACTCGAACTTCGAGTACGTGGCGGCGGACGTGTCGTTCGACGACGAGGTTGACGAGCCGGCGAGGCTGATACTGTGCGACCCGCAGACGTCCGGCGGGCTGTTGATGGCGGTTCCCCCGAAGAAGGCCGACGCGCTCGTCCTGGCGCTGATCGAGGCGGGAGTGCCGGCGGCGGTCATAGGGGAGATCGTCGAGGACCGGCCCGGCCGGATCGAGGTGCTTCCGTAGAGGCCGTCTCTCGATACGCTTCGCTACTCGAGACCGGCGGTCCGTGTGGGTCATGCTGAACTCGATTCAGCATCCATGCCGGTGGGTCCTGAATCAAGTTCAGGGTGACGGTCACCAACCACCAATCACTCATCACAGGTTACAGGTTACCGTTCACTGGTTACCCGCCCCGACAGCCCTGAGTGCTCGGAGCGAAGCGGAGAGTGTATCGAAGGGCGTTCTTGGGGCAGGAGGCCGTCTCTCGATACGCTTCGCTACTCGAGACCGGCGGTCCGTGTGGGTCATGCTGAACTCGATTCAGCATCCATGCCGGTGGGTCCTGAATCAAGTTCAGGATGACGGTCACCAACCACCAATCACTCATCACAGGTTACTGGTTACCGTTCACTGGCTACCCGCCCCGACAGCCCTGAGTGCTCGGAGCGAAGCGGAGAGTGTATCGAAGGGCGTTCTTGGGGCAGGAGGCCGTCTCTCGATACGCTTCGCTACTCGAGACCGGCGGTCCGTGTGGGTCATGCT
>JAGONM010000070.1:0-3292 GCA_017993055.1 Armatimonadota bacterium | reverse complement strand
TACCCGCCCCGACAGCCCTGAGTGCTCGGAGCGAAGCGGAGAGTGTATCGAAGGGCGTTCTTGGGGCAGGAGGCCGTCTCTCGATACGCTTCGCTACTCGAGACCGGCGGTCCGTGTGGGTCATGCTGAACTCGATTCAGCATCCATGCCGGTGGGTCCTGAATCAAGTTCAGGATGACGGTCACCAACCACCAATCACTCATCACAGGTTACCGTTCACTGCTCGCTTCCCCCATCCCGTTCTCCGCGATGTTCTCCAGTTCCGCGCGATCAGCGATCCGGATGACTCGCCCCTCGCCGGAGATGCACCCCGCCGCCTCCAGCCGGTTCAGCAGGCGCGACAGCGTCTCGCTGGAGATGCCGAGGTGCGCCGCGAGCGTATGTTTCGGCACGGAGAGCACGACCTCCGATTCCTTCTCCCGCGAGAGCAGGTACTGGGCGAGGCGGCCGGCCGCGTCGCGGAGCGTCGCGTTCTCGAGCTTGTTCACCAGGCGGTGGGTCCACGCCGCGAGCGATGCGAGTATCTGAAACGACAGCCCCGGCGACCGCTCCAGAAGCTCCATGAGAGGCGCCTTGCGGACGAAGACGGTGAGAGAGTCCTTCACCGCCCCCGCGTACGCCGGGTATCCCGCGCCGAGGAACATCGCCACCTCGCCGAACGTGTCTCCCGCCTCGGCGACGTGAAGGATGTGCTCCCGGCCGTCCGCGCCGATCTTGTAGACCTTCACCGCGCCGGAGACCACGACGTACATGCCGTCGCACGTGTTTCCTTCGGCGAAGACCGTCTCGCCCCTGCGGAACGGCGCGAACTTCGACATGCGCGCGGCCCTGCCCACGAGTTCGTCGGAGGCGTCGGCGAAGAAGCCGCACTCCCGGAGCGCGGCGGGGAGGTCCGGGCGGCGCGTCATCGGCTCTCCTCGTCGTCGGCGAAGTACACGGGGCTCGTCTTCTTGTACTCCGCCGTGGTGTAGAGCAGCTCGTAGTCGGCGACGCCGGTCTGCTCGGATATCGTCCCGGCGACCACCTCGCACTCCTCGCGCGAGCGGCCGTGGATCATCGTGTAGAGGTTGTACGGGAAGCCCTCGAACCGCGGGCGGAGGTAGCAGTGGCTTACGGACTTGTGAGAGGAGGCGGTGCGCCCGAACCTCTCGGCGTCTTCGTCGGGAACGTTCCACGCGCCCATCGCGTTGGCGGCATATCCCGCGTCGGCGTGCTTCAGGATCGCCCCGAAACGCCGGATCGTGCCGTCTTCCTTCCACTCGGCGATCTGCGCGAGAAGCTCGCCCTCGGTGATGCCGATCTCCTCGGCGGCGGCGAGGAACGGGCGCTCCGAGAGCGGGAGGCCGCCCTGTATGCGGCGGATGATTCTGCGCTGGAGGTCGCTGATCAAAGCTCGAAGTCCACCTTTATCTTGAACATCCGCTCGGCGGAGAGGACGCGCAGGTCCCGGATGCCCGTCCGGTCCCCGATCTCGGCGGCGATCCGCTCGGTCTCGGAGGGGTTCCGACAGACGAGCGTGAACCAGAGGTTGTACTCGTGGTCCCGGCCGTAGTCGTGCGTGACCTGCGGGTAGGAGCCGACGATCTCCGCGACCTCGTCGAGCCGCGCGGGAGGGACCTTCATCGCCACCAGGGCGCTCGCGTGCCCGAGCCGCCGGGAGTCGAACGCGGGCCCTATCCGGCGGATGACACCGGCTTCCGCGAGCCGCCGGACGCGCTCGAACGCTTCGGCCTCCGACATGCCGAGCCGTTCTCCGAGCACCCTGTAGGGCCTCGGGTGGATCGGGAAGTCGGACTGCGCGATGTTCATCAGTTCCCTGTCGAGCGCGTCCATGCTTGTTTCCACGCTCGGATTCTAGCATCCGCGGGGTGCGCAGTCAAATCCGGTAACAGTGCGGGCGCGAATGGCACGATTCTTGTAGTATGATGAAGTGAGCCCGCGAGAAACCGCAGGTGAGGCAGCGAGACGGGCTGTGAAAGAAAGGGGAAAGGCATTACATAATGAGAATCACTCAGCCGACCGCGGCCGGGCGCGCAGGCATCGGGATGGAGAGCATGGTGATGCTCACGATCTGCGTGCTGGACGTGATATCCACGGCGTGGCTGGTCACGGTGGGCCTTGCGACTGAGGCCAATCCGCTCATGGCTTACCTGATCGAGCGGAGCATGGCCCTGTTCTGCGGGGTCCGGATGGCGACCGTGGTCGCCCTGGTGGTCGCGGCGGAGATCTACAGGAGGCGCAGGCCCGAGTTCGTGCGAAGCGTCATGCGCGTCGGGATCCTGGCGTACCTGCTGATCTACGTGGTGTTTCTCTACAGAGTGAATATTTGACGGCTTACCTGCGCTCCCGACAATCGCCCTGAGGTCGAGGCGGGTCCTTCCGGACCCGCCTCGGTCACGTCTGGGGGCGCGCCGCTCTGCCGTCATGCTGAACTTGATTCAGCATCCAGGTCCGGATGGGCCCTGAATCGAGTTCAGGGTGACGGCCGTCTTGCGTCCGACAGAGACCGTGAGCCCTGAGTGCTCGGAGCGAAGCGGAGAGTGTATCGAAGGGCGCGGGGAAGCAGAACCCCTCGGCCCGGAGGCCGGTCCCCCTTGATAAGGGGGACAGCATAGTCGGCAAGGGGGACAGCATAGTCGGCAAGGGGGACAGCATAGTCGGCAAGGGGGACAGCGGAACGCTCCCCTCCTTATCAAGGAGGGGCTGGGGGAGGTTCCGGGGAGGGCGTCCTTCCCCTGAATCAAGTTCAGGGTGACGGCCTTGGCGGGACACGGCACAAGAACCGTCAGCCCTGAGTGCTCGGAGCGAAGCGGAGAGTGTATCGAAGGGCGCGGCAAGGCAGAACCCCCTCGGCCCGGAGGCCGGTCCCCCTTGATAAGGGGGACAGCATAGTCGGCAAGGGGGACAGCATAGTCGGCAAGGGGACAGCGGGTCGAACTCCCCTCCTTATCAAGGAGGGGCTGGGGGAGGTTCCGGGGCGGCAGTGCCGGGAACGTCATGCCGGACTCGTTCCAGCATCCACCGCGGCGCGCAGGTCCGCCATCTCCTCCGCGTACCGGTCGTCCGGCCCCGCGAGGGCCGCGGCCCTCCGAAGCATCCGTCGGGCCATCGCGCGCCGCCCGAGCATCAGGTACGTCCTGGCGAGCATGACGTGGACCGCCGAGGACTCCGGGTCGAGCGTGCGGGCGTTCTTCAGGTACGCGAGGGCCGCTTCCGGCATATCGAGCGCGAGGTAGGCGTTCCCGAGCGAGAAATGGGCGTCCACATCCTCCTCGTCGCGCTCGACCGCCTG
>JAGONM010000069.1 GCA_017993055.1 Armatimonadota bacterium | reverse complement strand
CGCACAGCGGGATCCGTCGGCGCGCTGCTCTTCATGAGCGTTCCCATCGTCGTCTGGGAGGCCGGCGTCGCGTATGCCGATCTCTCCACCGGGATGTTCGTGCTCCTCGCCGTGTATGCCGTCCTGAACTGGGAACAAGCGGGGGAACGCGGATGGCTCGCGGTCGCCGGAGTGATGTGCGGGTTCGCTCTCGGCACGAAGATGCTCGCAGTCGTGCCGGTCGCGGCGATCTGCCTCTGGGCGCTCTGGGCCGGCAGATCGAAGGGCTGGGGCACGGGACTGAAGTGCGCCGCGCTCGCCGGACTCTTTGCCGCCTTCATCGGCGCGCCCTGGTATGTCAAGACGTGGCTCTACACCGGCAACCCGGTATACCCCTTCTTCTTCAACGTCTTCGGCGGGCGCAACTGGACTCAAGCTGACGCTGATCTGTACCGCGCCGCACAGCAGTCCATGGGGATGGGCCGCTCGGCGGTGGGGTTCCTCGCTGCCCCGTGGAATCTCACGGTCAACGGTTTCAGGTTCTACGACTTCCCTGCGGTCTTCGGTCTCATCGGTCCGGCCTTCCTGGGACTGCTTGCCCTGCCCATCCTGGCGGGCAGGATGGAGAGGTCCCTGCTCCGGATCGCGTTTGTCTCGGCGGTGTTCGTCTCAGCATGGTTCTTTCTGATGCAGAACGCGCGCTACATGATAACCGTCCTGCCGCTTCTAAGTATCTTCGCGGGCTGCGGCGCGGCGGTAGCGTTGAGCCATTGGCGCATCGGGCGCTTCATCGCCGATATCTTCGTGGTGATCTGCGTAGCGGTCGGGATGCTCACAAGCATCTTGCTGGTGGTCGACGGCGCGAGGGTGGCGGTCGGTCTGGAGTCGGCGGAGTCATATCTTTCCCGCACGCTGGCCCCATACGACGCCCAGGCCTTCATCAACAGCTCGACGCCGACGGATGCGAAAGTCCTGCTCTTCAAGGAGCCGAGGGGTTTCTACCTCGAGAGGGCCTATATCTGGGCCGATCCGGGGCATCACCAACTGATCCCCTGGCAGTCCTTCCGCTCCGACGGCGACATGGTGCGCTTCCTCCGCAAGAGGGGGTATACCCATGCGATTATCAACTGGGCTTTCATGAAGGGGGACGAACCCTACGAGCAGATGATCTTCCAGGCGATAGGGAGAGGTCGGCTGCTGGAGGTCTACAGCTCGCAGAAGTCGCGCGAGACGGTGACCGTCTACGAGGTGCGTTCACCATGAAAGTATCTGTGCGGATATGGCTGGCGGCAATCATCCTCGTGCATCTGATGCTGGGCATCGGGTTCTGGATGCACACGCCCTACGGGGCGGCGCCCGACGAGAAGTACCATGGCGTCTACGTCCGACACCTCGCGGACGAGTGGCGCTTGCCGGTGTTCTCTCCCGAAAACCGGGACGACTACGAGGCCCACCAGCCGCCGCTCTACTACGCCCTGGGTGTGCCCTTCTACCTGATCGGCGGAGACATCGGGGTGAGGGCGCTGTCCCTTGTCCTGGGCGCGCTCTCGATCCTCGCAGTATTCGCGGCGGTCAGGACTCTGCTCCCCGACAGGGAGCGCACGGCGATCGCCTGCGCGGGATCTGTCGCCCTCCTGCCGATGCACCTCGCTCTCAGCAGTTCCGTGGCGAACGACATCCTGGCCGAGCTTATCTTCGGCCTGGCGCTGCTGCTCATGACCAGGATGCTGGTATCCGGCCCGAACACGCGCGCGTCCGCGACGCTCGGACTCGTGCTCGGTCTCGGACTGCTCTCGAGGACTACCTGTATTCTGCTCTTCCCCGCCTCACTGCTCGTCTACCTGATACTCTGGCGGCGCGGAACACTCAGGGCGTCGCGGGCAGTCACACAGTCGGCGCTCATGCTGGGCGTGAGCCTGGCGGTCGGCGGATGGTGGCTCGTCCGCAACGCGATGCTCTACGGCGATCCCCTGGCAATGTCGCTCTTCAACGAGGCATTCACGCACACCGCCCGCCCGGAGTTCTTCGTCGTCGAAAGAGGGCTGGGGTGGGGCGGATACTTCCTGCTCGTCGGCGCGTGGACGTTCGCGAGCTTCTGGGGAGTCTTCGGGCACATGAACGTCTTCATGCCGACGTGGGTTTATCTGACGCTCGCCGGGTTCTCCATCGTAACCCTGATCGCGAGCATCCGGCCGGTCGCCGCTCTGCGGAGGGACGTACTCATCGTCTACGCGGCGGTCGTCCTTCTAGTGTTCGCCGCATTCGTGCGGTTCAACCTGACATACTTTCAGGCGCAGGGGAGGTATCTCTACCCGGCGATCATCCCCATCGCGGTGGCATTCGTCCTCGGCGTCGAGCGGCTTCTGGGGCGAGGAAGCGGGGAGGCAAACAGCAGACCGTGATCGGGACTCGCGCCCATCCGCGTTGATCGGCGGCTGCAATCCGATATGAAGACTCTCTCCGTCATAATCCCCGCATACAACGAGTGCGACACCATCGAGGAGGCTGTCGCTCGCGTGCGCCGGTCGCCCGTCGTCAAGGAGATCATCGTCGTAGACGACTTCTCCGCCGACGGCACGCGCGAACTCCTCCAGAGCATCTCTGACCCATCCATCTGCGCCGCGGAAGGGCAGGGGGAGGTTCCCGTCCGGCTCGTCCTCCACGAGCGAAACATGGGGAAGGGGATGGCGATCCGGACCGCCCTCGCGCACGTCACGGGCGATGTCGTCATCATCCAGGATGCCGACCTCGAATACGACCCCGATGACTATCCCGCGATGATCGCGCCGATCCTCAGCGGAGAGGCCGACGTCGTATACGGCTCGCGTTTCCTCTCATCGCGCCCCAGGATGCGCCCGGCGAACTATATCGCCAACCGCGTGCTCGCCCTCGCCGCCTCGACGCTCTTCGGCGCGCGCATCACCGACGAGGCCACCTGCTACAAGGCGTTCCGCGCCGGGGTAATCCAGGGTATCCCGCTCACATGCCGGCGCTTCGAGTTCTGCCCGGAGGTCACCGCCAAGGTACTGCGGCGCGGGATTCGCATAGTGGAGGTCCCCATCCGCTACGAGGCGCGTACCGCCGCGGAGGGCAAGAAGATCGGCTGGTGGGACGGAGTGGTCGCCCTCTGGACGCTCTTGAAGTATCGAGTGGTATGGTAGGCCGGGCACGAGAAGAGCGCAGGGGTCAGGGGCCAATCGGAGGTTTCCCGTATGATGCGGTTCGCCACGACTGTAGATGAACCTGCGCGCGGGACAGGCTCCCTTGCGAGACCTGAGGCCGCGGATTTCCCCGTCCGGATGCTCTGTGCTCTTGATACGCGATGCACTCAGCCGGCCACAGTCGCGGTCTCCGTCGAGCTCCAGGAGCCCTTCTCCCCCCGGCGGTTCGTCCATCTGAGCCGGTAGCTCACCTTCGTGCCCGCATCCTCCTCCGCCAGCCGCACAACGAACGGACTCCGCGTCGCCAGCCCGATGAAGCGCATCTCCGTCTTTCCGTCCCCTGGGTCGCCGATCACCCGCCACACCTCGCAGCCCGTCGCGTTCTGCGGGCGGGCGCGGCTGAGCCCCGTAGTGGTCTCGTTCTGGATTCGCAAGACATGAGTCAGCCTCTGACGGATGTCTATGATCGCCGAGGGCCTGTCAGGACTCTCCTCGAGCGGGGAGCGCCCGTTCCACTTGCCGCCGCCCAGGTCCATCGCGACCTTCGCCGAATGTTCCACGTGCGGGCTGCACCGGGCGCGCATCGCCAGCGATCTCATCCGGCTCAGCAGCGCCTTCCGCGCGCCCGCCTTCGCCGCATGAGCCGCCCCAAGCTCGCTCCGCGCCTCCTGATGCCGCAGGCACGCCTCCTGGAACGTCTCATTAGCGCTCTGAATCTCGGCCAGCTCGCCCGGGCTGATCCCCATCTCCTCCGAATGCGCTTGCACGAACCCGGCAAATCGCGATGCCCACAACCTCAAGTCGTTCTCAGCGTGCGGGATGTAGTCGCCCGCCATAGCGGATTCCTCCTTACTGCTGAGCGGCCCGCATCGCCACCGCTCGACTCTCTCCACCCACTTATTATGGCTCGCCGTAGGGGAAAAAGAAGGGTCTCGCGCCTTCCTGGGGTCGTCCGGAGCGTTCTACGGGCAACCTGTAGAAAACACCGACGACGTCTGAGCGTTCTACGGGCAGGCTGTAGAAGACACCGACGGCGACCGAGCGTTCTACGGGCAGGCTGTAGAAAACGCCGACGGCGTCTGAGGGTTCTACGAGCAGGCTGTAGAAAACGCCGACGGCGACCGAGCGTTCTACGGGCAACCCGTAGAAAACGCCGGCGGGGCTCCCGTCGCCGGTTCAGCGCAGGACCGCGCCGCCGGAGGCAAGGCGTTCCTGCAGGGTGGGGATGTTGATCCCTCGCGGGGCGGCCGAATCCTCTATGCTGAGGGCGGCCGCTTCTCCCGCCGCCTGGCCCATCACCATGCACTGCGTCATCCAGCGGGTCGAGCCGGCGGCCTCGTGGGTCACGCTGTGGCATCGGCCGGCGACGAGCAGGTTGTCCACGCTCTCCGGCACGAGCGACCGATACGGGATAGAGTAGTACCCGCCCGCGGGGAAATCGAAGCCTGAGCGCCTGTCCATCCCCGGGCCCTCGGTGTTGTGGATGTCTACGAAGGCTGCCCCCAGCCCGATGCTGTCCTCGAAGATCGTCTGCCCCTTCAGGTCGTCCTCGGTAAGCACGTACTCGCCGAAGATCCGCCGGGTCTCCCGCACGCCGATCTGCGCGGCGGTGTCTATGAGGTAGCTCTTCTCGAAGCCGGGGATCATCGCGCGCATGGCCTCGACCGCCTCGCGGACCTGCTTGCGTCCCTCGATCGCAGCTCTCGTCAAATCGAACGCGGAACTCCCGTCGAGGTGCATGTGGGTGAAGTTGATGCCGACCTGGTCGGGGCGGGAGGGTATCCACCAGAAGCCCATGAGCTGGCTCTGCCATGGGCCCATCAGCCCGGCCTCGGCGGCGCGCTTGCAGAAGTCCTGGAGCTTCGGGTCGTGGTCGTGCATGTACCGCTCGGTGTACGGCCAGTGGACGCCTCCCACGCGGTACATCAGGGTCACGGGCTGCATCCGTCCGTCCTCCGCGCGCCCGTGCATCATGCGGCATCCCGCGCGGAATGCGACATCGGCGTCGCCGGTGCAGTCTACAAACCTCTTCGCGGCGACGGAGAAGGTCCCGGACTTGTTGGTGAGGGTGAGCCCGGCGACCGCCCCGTCCTCCACTACGGCGTCGGTCACCAGCGTGTAGTACAGAAGGTCCAGGCCTGCTTCCTCCGCCATCCGGTCGAGGAGGTACTTGAAGCCCTCGATTTCGACGAAGAGCCCGCCCGGACGATACTCGGCCTCGAAGTCGCGCACGGCCCGGTCGGCGATCTCCTTCGCGATGCCCCCGACGATGCGGGGCGATCCCCCGGCGCCGTTGTAGACCGCGATCTTCTGGTGGATGCCGATCGTTGACATGCCACCGAGGCAGTTGAACTGCTCGACGACGAGTGTCTTCATCCCGGCGCGCGCGGCGGCTAGTCCGGCGCAGACCCCTGCGGGCCCGCCCCCCGCCACGACGACGTCATAATCCGGCAGGCGCTGCACGGTATTCATGTGGTGTCCTCCATCCGGCTGCGGCCCGCGTTCTACTCCCGCCTGAACCGCAGCCTCGTCAGCGAATGCTTCGGGAACGACCGCGTAAGACCCGAGGCCTTTGTCCGGGCGACGGACCGCTTGATCCTCACTACGTCGGGCGCGCCGGGGCTGTTCGCGTCGAGGTAGCTCCCGGAAGCGAGCGTCTCGATGGTGACGCTCGACCGGGGCGCGAAGCCTTCGAAAGAGATCTCGGCGGTAAGCGCCTCAGTCGGATGGCGGTTCGTAACGAGCAGGGTCAACTCACTGCCGGAATCGGTGACCAACGCGACCGCGTCGAGATAGGGCGCGTTCTCGACGGCGGGCATCCCCGGAAGCTGGGGCGTGTCAAAGGTTGGGGAGGTGACCGTTAGTCGGACGGGGATGCGTGCGGGCTGAGCGGCGTACATCTTGCGCGCGAGGAATACCGGCTGCTCGCACACGACCTGGCGCCACTTGGAGAGCCCGCCGCCGTGATTCACCAGGGCGGAATGAGTGATGATCTCGACGATGCCGGTGCGGATCGCGCTGTTGACGATTCCCGAGTAGAAGACGGATTCGGACTGATTCCAGTTTGCCGGCCACTCCCCGCGATTGGTGAATATCTGCAGCTCCGTGATGGCGATCTTCGGGTCGGCGATTTCCACGTCGGACATCTGCTTGCCCATCGCCCTGAGACGACCTTCGTACCAGTGGGTGTAGGCCATCAGGGAGTTGTAGACCACGTCCGCTGACGTGCCCTCGGGAATCGCGTTGCCGATGAGCGTGTGGATCGAGAGGGAGCGAACCGTCGAAGCGTTCTCCCGGAGAACCGACTCATTCCAGGGCAGCCATTCGTGCCCGTTGGCGATGAAGAGGATGCTCGGATCGGACCTGGTCATCGCCTCGTGGAAGGCCCGGTATCTGCTCGCGTACTCCTCCCTGGTGCAGTGGCCGATCTGCCAGTCGCCCCAGAGCTCGTTTCCGATCTCCCAGTACCTTACGCCGTAGGGTTCGGGATGCCCGTTCGCGGCGCGGAGCCTGCCGTACTCGGTGTCGGCCGAGCCGTTGCAGTACTCGACCCACTGCGCGGCCTCCT
>JAGONM010000068.1 GCA_017993055.1 Armatimonadota bacterium | reverse complement strand
GAGCGCGCGCAGAAGGCGAAGCGCGCCCGCCAGAAAGCCCTGGAAGCGCTGGCGGCATAGTGATGAAAATCAAGTCCGCGAGACACGAGCCCAAAACAAATGTACACACTCCAGCAGGAGTGACCTGGGCGTCCGTTGCCCCTTCCCAAGGACTGGTGAAACAGTTACAATAGAACCAACTGACTTGACGAGGTTACGCCCGTGTTTGACATGCTCATCAGAAACGGCTTCGTGATTGACGGCAGCGGCAGGCCGGGGTTTGCTGCCGACGTTGCTCTCAGCGACGGACGGATCGCCGCGATAGGAAAGGCGGACGGGTCCGCCGCGCGCACCCTGGATGCCGACGGGTGCGTTGTCGCTCCCGGCTTCATTGATATCCATTCGCATACCGATGAGCTTGTCCTCGCCAATCCGCGAGTCGAGAGCAAGTCCACTCAGGGCGTGACCTTGGAGGTCAGCGGCAACTGCGGCGATTCGTCCGCGCCTCGGGGAGGAAAACAACCCGTCGCTGAATGCTCGTCCTGGCTGAGGGAGTGCGGGTTCAATCCCTCCTGGAGCACGATGTCTGAGTTCCTCGACGTCCTTGATGCCACTCCGATGGCCATCAATTTCGCCACGCTCGTCGGCCACGGGACCGTCCGCGAGGTGGCGGTCGGATACAGCGACCGTCCGCCGACCGACCAGGAACTCCAGGAGATGCGTGCTCTTGTGCGCGAAGCGATGCAGGCGGGTGCGTTCGGCATCTCCAGCGGGTTGATCTATCCGCCCGGATGCTACGCCAAGACCGAAGAGGTCGTCGAGCTCTGCAGGGTCGCCGCGGAGTACGGCGGAATCTACGCCACGCACATGCGCAACGAGGCCGAGGCCGTCGTCGAGGCCGTTGAGGAGGCCCTGCGCATCGGGCGAGAGTCCGGGGCCGGAGTCCAGATTTCTCACCACAAGGCCTGTGGGGTCAAGAACTGGGGGCTCGTCGCAAAGTCGCTGGCCGTCATAGACGCGGCTCTGTCGGACGGCGGCGATGTGTTCCTTGACCAATATCCATATCTCGCGACCTCCACCGGACTTGGTATCATGCTTCCCAAATGGGCGCACGACGGCGGGAACAAGGCGCTCGTCGCCCGGCTGTCTGATCCCGAGCAGAGGGCCAGGCTTCGTGAGACAGTCCTGCAGGATATGGAGGCCGGTTATCTTGCCGATTCTGGTGGATGGGACACCGTCGTGCTGAGCTCTCTCAAGCGCGACGAGAACAAGTGGTGCGAGGGCCTCAGCATCACGCAGATCGCGGAGCGGCTTGCCAAGCACCCCGTAGACGCCGCCTTTGATCTTCTCCAGGCGGAGGGTGGGAGCATCGGCATGATGCACTTCGTCATCGGCGAGGACGATGTCCGCACAGTGATGAAGCATCCCGCTGTCGTCATCGGCTCGGACGCCACCGCCCGCACCTTCGACGGCCCGATGACGACAGGCAAGCCTCACCCGAGGGCCTACGGCACGTTCGCCCGAGTCCTCTCGAAATACGTCCGCGAGGAGAATGTTCTTCCTCTGGAGCGGGCCGTCGCCAAGATGACAGGCATGCCCGCCAGACGACTTGGCCTCAAGGACCGGGGTACTATAGCCGTCGGTAACGCCGCCGACATTACGATCTTCAATCCCGACACTGTCGAGGACACCGCGACTTTTGATAACCCGGTCAGCCCGGCGCGCGGGATTCGCTTTGTCATCGTTGCCGGGCAGGTCGTCCTGGAAGACGGCGCATTCACGGGCGCGATGCCGGGCAAGGTGCTTCGCCACGGAGGGTGATTTATGAATCGAGGGATATTCGTTTTCCTGGGCGCCGTTGCGGTTCTCGGCCTCGCTGGACTGTACTTTCTTCAACAGGGAGCGGCTCTCTTCGTCAGCCGGCCTGATGCCGAACACATCGCGTTCGTCTCAGAGAGGGGTGGCCAACGCGACATCTGGACAATGAGAACCGACGGCTCCGATGCACGCCGCATCACCAACGACGCCGCCGCGGACATCTCGCCCGCATGGTCGCCCGATGCCAGGGAGATTGTGTCCGCCTCGAATCGCGAGGATGACAGGTATGAGATCTACGTCTCCTCGTGGAACGGGAGCTACACGAAGCGCCTCACCGTCAGTGCCGGTACAAAGGACCTGCCCGAGTGGGGTCCGGACGGGAAGGAGATTGTCTGCCTCTCGAGCGGAAGAGTCTTCGTCATTGCCCGCGCCACCGGCGAGGATCTTCAGGTGATGCCTACGCTCGAACAGGGCGTCGCCGAATCGGGCATGATTTTCGTGCGTGTCGGATGGTCGCCGAAGCGCCGGACGCTTGCCGGCATTGTAGATACGAGCGGATTGCAGACCGCCGTCGTCCGCGAGGATTTCGACAATCCCATGCGCGAAACACGCTCACTAACGACACTGCGGGACGGGACGGTAGAGACCGCGCGCCGCATGGAGATGGACTGGTCCGGCAGAGACTACTACCTCGCCGTTTCTTTTGTCGGTCTCGCTGCGAAGGGCGGGTCTCCCAGACACGGTATATTCATCTCTGACATCTCGACGATGTCCAGCCGCGAAGTCTTTCTCACCGGCTCATCGGATCTCGGTCCGGGTGCGCTCGCCTGGTCGCCCGACGGGAAGCAGATCGCCTTCGAGATGTGGCGCCTCGGCGACGGCTACCCTGACAAATGCATAGGCATCTACCTGCTCGATCTGAACGGAAGAGCACTCGACGAGATCGAGCCGGGTTCCCTGAAGCCGCGCGTTCTGGTCAAGGGCGACGCGCGCGAACCGACTTGGTCGCCCGACGGCAAGAACCTGGCTTACACCCTCGTCGGCGCGGATGGGCGGCGCGACATCTGGTGCGCCGGCGCGGACGGCAAGGGCGCGACAAACCTGACGAACGGTGACGGCGATAACTCACAGCCCCGATGGTCGCCCGCCGTCAAGAGACGCTAGCCCTCGATGCAGGTCGCCTACCATACCGATCAGCTCATTCCGTACATCGGCAACAAGCGCAGGCTGCTCTCACTCATCCATCGTGCGATCTGCTCCACCGGCGTTGCGGGTGGCACATTCTACGACTGTTTCGCCGGGAGCGGGGTCGTCTCCCGCCTCGCCAAGACGATGGGCTATCGTGTCGTCGCTAACGACTGGGAGCCCTATGCCCGGATCATCAATACCGCGTGGATCGCCGCCAACCGCCCGCCTGCCTTCAGCGCGTTAGGCGGAATGGACAAGGCCTTCCGCGCGCTGAACGATTTGCCCGGGATTCCCGGCGGATACATCGCCTCCCACTACTGCCCGGCCGACGACGAGTGCCCGAATCCCGACTCCGAGCGAATGTTCTACACCCAGGAGAACGGTCGCCGTATTGATGCCGTACGAGAACGGATCGCCGAGTGGAGCGACTCTGGGGCGATAAGCGTACTGGAGGAAGCCGTGCTGCTCGGCCCGCTCATCTTTCAGGCCGCTTGGTGCAGCAACACCTCCGGCGTCTTCAAGGGCTGGCATCGGGGCTGGGGCGGCTCCACGAAGACGGCGTGGTACAGGATTCGCTCGAGGCTCACTCTCTCCCCGCCGACCTTCTGGGACAACGGGCTTGAGAACACGGTCCTCCAAGCCGACGCGTCCGATCTGCTCGGCAGAGTCTGCTGCGACATCGCGTATCTCGATCCGCCGTACAACCAGCATCAGTACGGCGCGAACTACCATCTGTTGAACACCGTTGCCCTTTGGGATAAGCCGCCCGTCGGCCGGGTGTACCAGGTTGGCTCGCCGGAGAACGGCAAGTCAGCGATTCGAACCGACTGGCGGGTCGAGCGCCGCAGTGCTTACTGCCACAGATCGCGCGCCCTCACGGAGTTCCGTCGCCTGATTGCCGGGCTCGATGCGCGCCACATCATCTTAAGTTACAGCACGGACGGGATCATCGCTTTCGACGATCTGCTCGATGCGCTCGCCACTAGGGGGCGATGTTCCGTGCTCACACGTGTCTACAAGCGGTACCGTGTCAGCAGGCAGAGACCCTCGCCTCGGCGTCACAACATAGAGTTCGTCGTGCTGGTGGATACTGGAATGAGGTCCTCGGCCGATGATATCGAGAAGGTGAAACAGCAGGTTCATGGCGAACGTATATGGACGTAGGACGGCATCGGACTATGGAGCAGGAGGAGACGGATGAGGAATACAATGGTTCTGGCAGCGTTGGTCGCGTTGCTCGTATTCGCGCTTATTGGCGCGGCGTCGGCAGACAGATTGATCCTGATACCGACCGGGGACACCTTCGGCACGGGCGGGGTCAAAGCTGAATACGCCGGTAACGCCGACGGCGACGGCAGGATCTACTGGGTGAACGTCGGCATCGGCAAGTTTGAGGTCGAGGGCACGCGGTACGCAGGCTACGGATCGGATGACACGGACGTGCTGAGCGCCCAGGCGCAGGTTACCCCGGAGACTATGTTCACCCCCGCGCTGGCGGTCGGTATCAGAGACATCGGCGAGGACGCCAAAGGGCTCAGCCTCTCTACCGGCGGGCGTTCGATATACGCGGTATCGAGCAAGACGGTCCCGATCACCGAAGGTATTCCCGGGTTGCTCGAGGGTGTGAGAGTGCACGGCGGTGTCGGGATCGGCGGAGAGCTGAGCGGCTTCTTCTTCGGGATCGAAGGGAAGATCGCACCTCTCGGCGCGCGGGCTCTGGTCGAGTATGACACTAACGACTGGAACTACGCGCTGGCCTATGGCATCAGGATGCTTCAGGGCAAGGTCAGTTGGATCAAGGGCGACGTCTACTACGGCGGCGCTTTCACCACGTCGTTCTGAGAGCTGATTTGGATCGCACCCACTCGGGCGGAGGTGTCCTCTCTCACCTCCGCCTTCTTTCTTGTCTGGCCCGTCATCTCCTGGCTTCTACCATTCTGTTGGGATGTCTCACAAGTCCTTAGTCGTTATCCCCCTGTATGCCGGATACGGCCTGGCATGCCGGGAGGGATCGGCCTGAACTACGTTCAGACTGACGGCAAGGTAGCTCTGGATGGTGCCGGGGCTGGTCAGGGCTTTGGCGATGCGGTCTCTTGCTTCGTTCCAGCGACGGAGGATTCGACGGTGGGGGCGTCGTTGTAGGCAAGGAGCACTTCGTACTCGCGGGAGTTGCCGAAGTTCGCGCACACCTGCATCGGCTCGCCTGTGACGTGTACGGCGCCCTCGAAGACGTCACCGTTCCTCTCCAGATAGGACCACTTCTCTCCCGCAATGACGGCAACGATCTTCGCGCCCGGCACACATACGCTGAACAGTTCCCTGCTGCCGGGTTCGAGATGGCCGCATCGTGGAGAGATCACAACGGCATCTCGCCTGAGATACGCCTTATGGCACTCCGGGAAGCGGTGGGCGGGCTTAGATAGTGAGGGGACGGCGATCGCGTACTCGGCCACCCAGTCACACCTGTCGGACGAATCCTCTCTCCCCGCGAAGAGCCTGAGCCGGTAGTTGCCCGGGCAGGGAAACGCGGCCGTGATGGCAAACCGGTCGCCCTTCCTCTCGCCGAATGTGTACCCACGGGTCACTTCCTCCCCGTCACGGGTCAACTGGGCGAGGATCAGGATGTCCTTCGGCGCGCGAATGGTGATGGTGATCGGCTCGGTCGTGCTGAGGCTGAAAAAGCGGTGGCTGTCGAGCTCGAGTCCGTATCTGAAGAAGGCCGACCTGAGATGGGCGAGCGAGGCGTACTCGGCGCACGAGACGGCCTTCGGGAGGAGCTGCCAGTCGGGGTCTAGCGGGAAGTGATCGAGAACGAAGCGTTCGGGCGGGGTGAGGAAGTAGAACTCGTCGTACTGCTTGACGAATGTCCCTCCGTTCTCGAATCTGCCCGCCGCCCAGGTGCAGTCGAGGAGCGCCCAACTGCCGTCGAGCTTGACGGCGTTCCACTCATGGCAGGGCGCGCCGTCGCAGGCGTTGTCGTCGCCGGGGTAACCCTTGGCGAACCCCTGGATTCTCTCGACCTCCAGGCCGGCTGCGCGTCCGAGGATATAGAAGATCTCGGAGTAGCCCATGCAGACCGTGCGCTTCTCTCTCAGGATTCGCTCCACGTCAACTTTGAGAGGGTCGGTAGTTCTCATCGCGGAGGCGTCGAAAGCGATGTTGGCGGTGATCCAGCGGAATATCGCGCGCGCCTTCTCCGTGTCGCTCTTTGCGCCATTGGTGAGGTAGGAGACGAGGCATTCCACGGAAACGGTCTCCGACGGCGGAGCCGCAAGGGCGCGCCGGTCAATGCCGGCAAACGGCATCTCCGCCGGCTGCTCGGAGGCGCCCTTGGAAGGAGTAGCCCAAGAGAGGACCGCGCAGAGAAACAGGGCGATCGCCGGGAGGGCTACGGTTGTCGCTGTCCTTGGCGGCAAGTCAGACTCCTGCCTGCAGGGCGGCAAACGAGGCTCGTGGACCTCCTCTTCTTCCGTGGGCTTCCTCGCGAACGCGCGAGGCGCGGAATCCGTTCCGCTGGGGAGACACTCCCTCCTGCCCCTGCTCAGTCTGTGCGTGCTCCAAGCGTTCTGCCAGACGCACAAGTTGGTTATACCCAGAAAGGCTTCATTGAAACCTGACTGCTCAATGTAGATTTGTCAATCATGTGTTACACCACGTCCTGATAATGGCGGAGGATCTGGGATGCGGATCGCCAACCGTGGGCAAGGAGCGGCCTGCGGTTGGATCCCCTCAGGTATCGGTTGAACTGGTT
>JAGONM010000067.1 GCA_017993055.1 Armatimonadota bacterium | reverse complement strand
GTCATGGGTATGCTCCTTTCTGTCAGGTCCGCGATTCGATCAGTGGGAGTTGTGCCAGCGCGTCAACACACCCCGGCGACAGCCACAGCCGCTCCTTGGTGCGGTTCGTGTTCGTGCCGTCGCCTTGTCCGTCGAACCCCGCCGGACCTTTCCATGCGTGGACACGCCAGCCTGCCGATTCCAACGCTTCATGCCCTTCCCTGTCGTAGCCCGCAAGGACGATCCGCAGGAGTGGGTCGGATCCATTCTCCAAGCACCAATCACGGACATCATGCGCTACGGTTAGCGAGTCTCGGCGGTAGAGGCCCGATGCCCTGCCCGCACTGGCTGAATACGGCGGGTCAAGGAACACGCCCGTCAGTCCGTGATTGACCGTGACGGACGGCCCGCATACCCGGCTCCAGTCGCCGCAGCAGACACGGACGCGCCTCATGCGGTCTGCCAATTCGCGCATGTACTCCACCAGATCGAGACGGGCGTTGACGCCTGTCTCCGCGAACCCTGACAGCCGGACCCGCTTCCGGTTGACACCCCGGCCTCCGCCAAGGTGGACTAGCTTCCGGTTGACACCCTGGCCGTTGCCAAGGTGGACTAGCTTCCGGTTGACACCCTGGCCTTCGTCGCCAAGGTGGACTAGCTGCCGGTTGACTACCTTCCAGGGGCCGTTGCCGGAGCAGAACCCTGAACCGATCCAGCAAGCCGTACCCCAGACCCACCAGCCCGCGATCTTCGGGTCGCTGAAGCCGGGGTCGCCCTCTAGCCGCGCTTGCAGGCTGTCCTTCTGCCCCACCAGCCACGCATGTCGGGCGTGCAGGTCGTTCTCGTTGACCGGATGATCGGCGTGCTCGGCTACCCTGTCCGGTTCGGCCTGTAGCGCACGCCAGAAGTTTGCGATCATGCCGTCAATGTCGTTCACGGTCTCTGTGCGATTCCACCATTGGTGCTCGTCCGGTCGGGCCAGTAGGACAGCACCGGAGCCAAAGAACGGCTCGACGTAGTTATCCACGTCGCCCAGTGCGTTCCAGATCAGGTGTGCGGCCTTGGACTTCCCGCCGAAGTATGGGTATGGTGACCTCACGCCTCCACCTCCTCTATCTCCCACTCCGCGTCCAGCGCCCCGACGGGGATGCCGCGCACCGGGCCGTTGTGCGCCGTCATCCTCCCGTAGTGCGCCAGCAGAAGCGCCTCGGCCCTGTCCGCGTCCTTGACCCGCGCAAGGTTTGGAGCCGCCGATGGGAATAGTTCCCGCGCCTTGTCCCTAGACGCCGTCTTCAGCCCCTTCTTGTCGAGGCCCTTGATGGTCGCGCCGAAGACGGCCTTCTTCCACTGTGCGGCTGTCGGCTCGGCCACCAGCGGGATGCCGAGGGCGATCAACGCCACCCGCACCCCCCGCCACGCGCCGCCGAACTTGAACGCGGACTGTCTGCCCATGCCGAACGAGTTCACGTTCTCGAGCACCGCGGCGAGGTCGTGACCATTGGGGATCCGAGCCGCGTCCTGGACCCGGCGTAGGAAGTCGATCAGGTCATGGTCCGAGCCCATGTCGAAGAACGTTGGCGTGCTGGTGTCCGGCCAGAGGACCGCGATCGCGCCCTCCGTGCCGGGGTCAATGCCGATGTATGCAGTGCTCAATCCTCCCCCTCCTTTGCCCCCTGCGCCCTCTGCCAACAGAACGCGCACATCGTCGCTCCGGCAGCCGGAATCCAGCCGCCGCACTTGCAGGTCCACTCGGGCCGCGTCCGTCCCTCCCCTATGAGCGTCTCCCTGAGCTTCTCCTGCCTCGGTATCGTCTCAGTGATTCTGCGCTCGTACTCGGCCTTGAGTTCCCCGTACCGCGCCATTCGTTCCGCCAGTTCCTCCGTGTCGGCCGGGTAGTCCGGGTGCTCGGGGTTCTCCAGTATCGAGCCGTAGCGGTCGAGCCGCTTCTGCAGCTTCTCCCACCGGTCGGCGTCGAGCAGCTCCGCGCAGAGCCGCGACTCCTCCCCGGCCATCGCATCCAGTTCCTCGGGCGCGTACCGGCGCGTAGCCTCCTTCCTCTTCTCGCTGACGGCCTCCAGCAGCGGGAGACCATGATCCTCGATAGTCATGGCGGTCATCTTCGCCGCCGATGATGCGTTCACGATGCCTCTAGCCATCACTGCTCCTCCTTTCTATCGTTACGGCACATCACTACCGGCAGCCAGTGCGGTTTCTTGTAGCCGCGCTTCGGCTCCCGTTTCACGATAGGCAGCGTCGAGCACACTCCGTCGAGCACATAGATCATCGGTGAAACCCGCTTCAGCAGGATCGTTTCGGATCTCCAAAGCTGATCAAACACCTCGAAGACCGCTTGGCTCACGTTCCCCCAGAGTATGCAGTTGGGTCGGCACTCGATGGCGATGTCGCCGTCAACATTGATGTGTCTGGACAGGTCGCGCTTCATCTCCACGAACGAGTAGCCGCCGCCCAGGTCGTCGATCCGTTGCATCACGATTCCCGCGAGTTCGTCCGTCGTCATGGGTACGAATCCTCCAATTCGCCTGTTTTGTGCAGGGTACGGGCCGAAGTGTGCAGGGTATGCTCCAGACCCTGCACACCCATTTTCCCTTGTGATATAAGGGTTTTTTGGGTGTGTGTGCAGGGTGTGCAGGGTGTGCAGGGAAAAAACACGGCACTGCTTTTGCGCGTGTATAGCTCTCTCTGCTCCGCCCCAGACGCGCACGCGCAAAACGGGGGTGCGTATTTTGGCCTCCAACCCTGCACACCCTGCACACACAGCCCGTCGAGCGCCAAGTTTTCCGCATGATATAAGGGTTTTTCGGGTGTGCAGGGTTGAAAACGCACCCTGCACAAACCCCGTGCAGACTCTGCACACCTTGCACACATCATTGTTCCGGCTCGTCCACCGCGTAAGGATCGACCAGCTCGGCACCGAACGACTCGCGGGCCACCTGCTGGACGGTCAGTCTGTTGATCCGATACACCGTCTTCGGCCCACCCTTGACGCCCGGTATGCGGCGGCGGTCCTTGTCGCGCTCTGGGTCGATTATGTGGAGCTTGTTGTGCATCGCGTGGAACAGCGTCGTAGACGAGTACTTCTCCCGGCCGAGCGCGGATCGGACGGCCTCGCATATCTCGGACGCCTGATACCAATCGTCAAGCGTGGCCGTTTCGCAGCAGTAATCCCAGATCGCCATCAGTGTGCGGAGCTCCTGATTCTCCTCCTCCTCCTCACGGATCTTGGACCGCTTCCGCTCCTCAGCCATCAGGTGCATCCGGTCGAGAAGCCCTTCGGTATGCTTGATCTCGCCGCTGTTCGTCTCGATGTCGGCGGGCGCTACAGCCTTGTAACCGTCGAGCAGGGCGGCGATCATGAAGACGCCGTGCCAGAGCTGCCAGTCCCGGCCAGACAGGCCCTTCGGTCTGCGAAGTCCGTCCTTGACCTCCAGCAGGTTCGATATCTCCTGCAGTGCCCAGCAGTAGAGCTTATTGCGGATCACCTTCAGCTTCCCGGCCTGTTCCGCATCTACGAACTGCGGCAGTTCACTCACCGTCTTCTTGATGAGCAGCATGATGCACCGGTCTCCGATGGTCTCGTCCATGCCTCGCGTGTTGGCAAACACCTTGGGCGAATACGTGGGGAACTCTTCGAGCAGGTGCGTATCCTTATTCACGCTCATAGCGGAGCCCGACCGCGTGTACCCGCCCTTGATGACTTCCTGGAACGAGCTTTCGTCCTTCTCGAACTTCCTCCAGAGCTTCTCCGCCTCGTCGTATAAGATGGTCGAGGAGTCGCCCGCCACCGACCGCTTGAGGCTGGCCTCGGTCATCGTGTCCGCTTTCTTGCTGTTGAATGCGAGGTAATCGATTATCGTCATGGTCTGGCTCTTGCCCGCGCCCTTGATGGCGCAGAGGAACACGTAGCCGTAGGCGTCTATGGCACGGAACACGTAGGTGCCCATGACCCAGAGTGCGAGAAAGTCATAGAACAGGGGGTCTGGCAGGAGTATGAACCGCTCGAAGTAACCCTTTATCTCCGCGTACAGTTCGGCGGAATCGATCTCCGTCTTCCCGTCGAGATAGTCCTTGACGTTGTAGGGGACTTCGGTGCCGATGCTCCATCTGCCCGTATCCGACGGCGGCAGCGCGGTCCTCAGAACATAGTCGCGCTCCAGCAGCGTTTCGCGGGTCATAGGAAAGCACTCGCGTTTGCTGGTCACAATGAACGGGATGAACGCGCCGCTCGACATCTGGAGATATATAGTGTAGTAGAGTGTGCCGCCGATCACGTCCTGCGCGGGATTGAACTTGATCGGGTCCGTCTTCCGCCACTCGATGTTGTCGGCCGCGCCCTCGCTGAAGGGTTCGGCCTCCGGCCTCGCGTGGCCGTTCTTCCCCAGCTTCTGGATGTCCGTCCTGAGTGCGGCTTTCGGCACACTGATCGTCTTGCTCAGTCTGGCGATATAGGCTTCCTTCGCGCTTTCGGGCAGGCCGGACATCGTGGCGAATATCGGTGACAGCAGTGAATCGTATTCGTGCTCCGACAGGGACGACGGCAGCCGCCCGATCATAAACTCGGTCAACGTCTCGGCCCTGTCAACGAGCGCCTGGAACGCGCCCGCACCCTCGGCCTGGATGAAGTCGGCCGGATCGGACGGCACGGGCAGCGAGACTATGGACACCCGATGGCCCCAATCGGAGAGCATCGTCGCGACCGCGAGGTTCGCATCCTGTCCGGCCCCGTTCTCGTCGCCGTCGTAACAGCAGAGGTAGTGCGTCCGGTCCCTGAGCATCTTCCGCCACTCCGCCTTGAACAGGCTGGAGATGGTGGAGCAGGCCGGGAATCCGGCTTGCTCCAACAATATCGCGTCTTTGACGCCCTCTACCAGGATGCACTTCTCGCCCCTGAGCCGGTGACTGTTCCAGGGAACGATGCCAGAGATGGCAAGCGTCACGGGCAGGGATATGTATTTCTTGTCGCTCTTGCTCCCTGGCATCCGCCGCCCCGACAACTGGACCACCTGCCCATGCTGGATGACCGGGAACACGATGCGCCCCTTCATCGGCTGCCAGAGGCCGTGCTCTGTGCTCTTGACGAGTCCGGCATGGTACATCGGCTCGGTGATCGTGTTCTCCCTGATCTCGATGCCGTACCCTATCCGGTACTCGCGGATAGACTCGTCCGTGATCCCCTGTTCATGCAGGTAGTCGAGCGCGGCCGGGGTCTTCTGCAGCTTCTCCCCGCACTTGTCGGCGTAGGCCGCGAGGATGGCATACGCCTCGACGCGCAGGTCGTGGTCCTCGCCCTCGGCCTCGGTCATCTGGCCCCACGGGATGCCTGTGAGGTTGGCAAGCGTCACGCCCGCGTCAACGAAGCTGCACTTGTCCCGCTCCATCACCCAATCGTAGGCCGAACCCCCGCGCTTGCATCCGAAACAGTGCCACGAGTTGCTGTCCGTGTAGACCGTGAGGCTTGCGTTGGTGTCCTGGTGAAAGGGGCAGTTCCCCACGAGCCTCACGCCCGACCCTCGCAACTCCACCATCGCGGACACCAACTCCGCGACGTTCGCGGCCTCCCGTATTCGGTCGATCATCTGGTTACTCCCAGTGGGAAATCATAAGTATGGGGCTGAGAGCCTCATGCCCCCAGCCCCGGCGTGTCGGCGTGCGTCTATTCGTCCTCAAAGGGATCGGGCTTCTTCTCCGCCGTCGCCTTTGCCCTGATCGGGCGAATGCTCTCGATCTTGTTGAACTCCGAGCCGTCGTCCTTGGCCTTCACGATGACGGACGCAACCGCCCGCTTGCCTACGAGGTCGTCCAGGTCCAGCGAAGATCCCGGCTCGAGGCTCATCCCGAAAGCGTTGGCGGTCTTGAAGAGCTTGCCGTTGGTCGAGCCGGTGAGTGAGCACCAGTAGAAGAGCTGCTTGCCGCCGGTGCCCTCAACGTCCAGTACGAACTTCACCTGCTCACCGAACTGGCCGGTCTCGGTTCCGATGTCCGTGACACAGACCTTGTAGTCGCCCGTGTCCAATACGCTGTTCTCTACGATCTTTACGACTGCCATTTTCAGTGTTCTCCTTGCGTTTTTCGTTGTCAGAAGTCGATCAGAATGTCGCGCTCGATTCGAGCCGCGAACTCCTCGCGTGTCTCGGTGACGGGCCTGCCGCCGACCATCACGCTCACCCCAAGGGCGGGTCTTCGCCGCCTCGGTTGTCTCTCGAGCTTGGGCTGTGTCTCCTGCCGGACGTACTCGATGTGCTTGCAGGGGCGCTGCCCGAACTGATACCTCGGGCAGGTACACGTCTCGGCCGTCAGATCGACGGCGTACTCCTTGTGCTCCGGAGTCAGGACGGTGTACTCACCCTCGCCGCGCTTCAGCAGGTTGTAGCCCGTCTGGATCATCGCGTTCACCCCCTCTAGTCGCCGCTCATGGCGGTCATCGCCGCCGTGTACGCCCTGTGCAGATCGTGGGCATAGTCCCTGTCGGCCTGAGCGTTCGTCACGCCCAGCTTGGCCGCGTCCAGCACCTTCCAGCAGTCGTTGTATCTGTCGTCCTGCTGGATGCGCACGGCGAGCTCGGCCTTCCGCGCAGTCTCGTTGGAATACCGGGGTTTCCCGTCCCCGTTCGTCTCGGCGCATATCTCGGTCATCAGCTCCGATTCCCGCGCCTCCAAATCCAGCTTGGCGAGCTCCACATCGCCCACCAGCCCGTGCAGGAGGATTGCCTTCTCCCGCTTCGTCTCCGCCGCGTCCTTCGCGGCCTTCAGCATGGCACTGACCGTCTCGTTCATTGGTCCTCTCCTTTGCTCCGGCTTATTCGCCGGGAATGTAGACTATGTGCGACCCCTCGGGCAGATCGAACGTGAACCGCTCGAAGGTCGCCACCGCGAAATCGCCGTTTGACAACTCAACGGCATAGTGGGTAAGCCCACTCCTATAGGTCTCTCTGTCGGCCTCGCGCTTTGCTGTGCCGAGCGACATAACCCCTCCTTTGCCTCACTCTCCCGACCGCCCACGCCACACCCAGGGCGATCAGCAGTACCCCGAACAACTCCACGCCGAATAACCGGTCGGCTCCGGCACTACCGAATGCGTACACGTCAGTCCTCCTGGACCGGCCGGTACTGCGCCGGTGTAGTTACCTCATCCACACAACCAGGCAACCTGCCCACAAGCAAGCGCCGATGATGAACTTGATCCTGATGTCAGCGGGTATTCGCATGAGCCGCCTCCTCCCTCAGTGCGTCCAGATCCCTGTGGGCCTCCAGCTTGCCGACGACCCTGCTGATGGTTGCCCCTGCCGCCACGAGAGAGCCGTC
>JAGONM010000066.1 GCA_017993055.1 Armatimonadota bacterium | reverse complement strand
CGTTGACTGAGTCCGCCCACACTGGTAGAATATAGCCCGTGCCTCATGGCGGATATTCACGCCGATAGGCCTCGGGGGTTGTGCGTGCACAGAGCGAGAATGGTCCTTGCGGGGTTCGCTGTCCTCGCAGTCAGCTTAGCGGGTGGTTGCGGACGGATATCCAACGGATCGGACGCAGACCGCAAAGTGATCACCGTGTGGCATCCATGGGGAGGCACCCAGGCGGAGGCGTTCGCGGCAACCATGAAGGCCTTCGAGGCGGCGCATCCCGGCGTAGAGATTCGACCTCTATTCACACCCAACGATCTCTCCAACAACCAGAAGTTCTTCACGTCAGTGGCGGCAAACCGACCCCCCGACGTGATCTACGTTGACGGCCCGCAGGTCGCCGAGTGGGCCGAGCAGGGAGCCCTTACCCCCCTGGATGACCGCATCTACGCAGGCGGCATCAAGCCGGACGACTACTTTGCACCGTGCTGGGAGCAGTGCGTGTATCGAAACAGCGTGTGGGCGATGACGTTCTGCGCCGATCCCAACTTTGCCTTCGTCTGGAACAAGGACCATTTCAAGGAGGTCGGCCTAGACCCGGAACGCCCTCCGAATACCATCGCTGAACTCGACCAATATGCCAGACGGCTGAACAAGTGGCGGACGATCGGCGCAACCCGAAAACTGTCCCGGGTCGGCATCATCCCCTGGGCGCAGTACGGCGCGTCGAACTCCATGTTCACCTGGGGATGGTCGTTCGGCGGCTCGTTCTACGACCCGGCGAAACAGCGCATCACGGCGTCCGACGCAAGGGTAGTCGAGGCGCTCGAATGGATGTGCAGTTACGCAAGGGAGTTCGACATCGAGAAGATAGAGGGGCTGGCGGCGGGCTTCGGCACCGCGGAACAGAACCCTCTCTACACGGGCAAGCTCTCAATGACCTGCCTCCACATATCGGGAATCGAGGACATCAGGAAGTACGCGCCGAACCTCAACTACGGTATCGGGTACATTCCCGCACCGCCGTCAGGTGAGGCCCACAGCTCATGGGTCGGCGGCTGGTGCATGGCGATTCCGAAAGGATCACGCCATCCGAAAGAGGCGTGGGAACTGATACGCTGGCTGTGCGCCGATCCGGACGGTACGAGAGTGGTCGGCAGGAACACAGGACTCTTCCCGGGTTGGCGGAAGTCGCCGTACCTTGCGGAAGTACGCGGAAAACCAGGTTACGACATGTTCCTGCGGATTCTCGAGGAGTGCCGTCACCAGAGGCCGGTCATGCCTGCTCAGGCGTACTACATGGGGTCTCTCCAGAGAGCGGTGGATTCGGCCCTCTACGGCCGCAAGACTCCTGAGAAGGCTCTGATGGATGCGCAGGTCGAGACCCAGCGCGAACTCGATCTGGTGCTTGGAAAGTAAGGTTTGCAGATGAAGGAGATTGACGACAAACTGCTCCATATCCTCGCCTGTCCGGCATGCGAGGAGCGGCCTCATGTGGAGTTGAAGGATAACAGGCTCTACTGCCAGAAATGCGGTCGGGCCTACCCAATTCGCGACGGAATACCTGTGATGCTCGTGGACGAGGCGACGATGGAGGACCAGCCATGATCAGGATACTCGTAATTCACGGTCCCAATCTCAATCTGCTGGGCGAACGCGAGCCTGGAATCTACGGACTGTCCAGTCTGGCAGAGATTGACGAAATGATCCGCCAGCGAGCCGCAGAGATCGAAGTTGACGTGCGGATCAGCCAGTTCAACAGCGAAGGGGACATGATCGAGGCGATCCATGCGGCGCGCGATTCCGCAGACGCGATCGTGATCAACCCGGGCGCATTCACCCATTACAGCATCGCCATCCGCGACGCCCTGGCTTCGGTCGGCGTTCCCACGGTCGAGGTGCACCTTTCGAACATCCATGCGCGGGAGGAGTTCCGACAGAAGTCCGTGATCGCTCCGATATCCGCTGGTCAGATATCCGGTTTCGGGGCCTACAGTTACGTCCTCGGCCTCGAAGCGGCCAAGAAACTGCGCGAGGAGTGAATCTTGGTGACTGACAAGCGACTGCTGAGACTCCGTGAAGCGCTGTGTCAACGCGGTCTTGGCGCAATGATCGTGTCGGACCTTGTGAACGTGCGCTACATGAGCGGGTTCACCGGATCGTCCGCTATACTCATCATCTCTGGAGACTGCACGATACTGCTGACCGACTCTCGCTACACGGAGCAGGCATCGGTCGAGACCTGCGGCTGCACGGTGACGACTGTCAGGGGCAACATCCTCAAATCCGTGCCCGAGACCGTCCGGAGACTTGGTCTGAGCCGCATCGGCTTCGAAGAAGCGTCCCTGTCTTACGCGGACTGGCGTCGGCTGAAGGATGCCCTGCCCGACGTTGAGCTCTCTCCTGTGAAGAATATCATCGCGGAGTTCAGACTCGTGAAGGATTCGGATGAGATGGCACTCATTCGGAACGCGGCCGAGGTCGCCGACGCGGCATTCGATTACATCAGCCGTGAAGTTGCGCCCGGTATGACCGAACGCGAGATCGCCCTGGACATCGACTGCTTCATGAGGAGGCACGGTGCCGAGGATTCCGCATTCGAGACACTGGTCGCTGAAGGAGCGCGCTCGGCGATGCCCCATGCCAAGCCTCAGGACAGGCCTGTGCGAGACGGGGAGTTCATCCTGATGGATTTCGGCGCGCGGGTTGACGGCTATCATTCCGACATTACGCGGACGGTCGTACTTGGGCCACCGGATTCTCGGAAGCGGGAGATCTACCAGATCGTGCTCGATGCTCAGAGCGCGGCCATCGAGAAGATCAGGCCCGGAGCTACAGGCAAGGAGATTGACGCCGCCGCGCGCGATCACATCGCGGCCACGGGATACGGCGAGAACTTCGGGCATACGCTCGGCCACGGCCTCGGCCTCGAGATACACGACACGCGAATACTCGCGCCGGACAGCGATATCGTCCTGGCCGCCGGGATGGTGATGACCGTCGAGCCGGGAATATACATCCCGGGCTTCGGAGGCGTTCGAATCGAGGACGACGTTCTGGTCACGGAATCCGGCTGCGAGGTTCTCACTCGATCGCCGAAATCCCTTGAATCCCGAGCATCATTGGAGTAATACCCAACGGAGGGGAGCGAACGCAATGTACAAGACAGTGATGGTCACACTCGACGGCTCAGAACTGGCAGAAATGGCGCTCGTCCACGGCCTGGCCATCGCGGCGAAGTTCGAGGCCAAGTTGATTCTCTTCGCCGTAGTGGAGTCCTATCAGGTATACCCGCAGCCCGGAGTGGTCGCACCCGTCGCCGGGGTACCGATCGGCGCTGACGATGAAGTCGCCCAGGTCCGCGACTACCTGAGGAGTCTCGCAGAGCAGCACGACCACACCGGACTGGAGATCATCGTCACCGTGAACCAGGGCGATCCGGCCACCGAGATATGCGACCATTCCAGGGCAGTCAGCGCGGATCTGATCGTCATGTCCACACACGGCCGCTCCGGCATCCGGCGTTGGGTCTACGGCAGTGTAGCCGACCGCGTGCTTCGAGGCGCCCCCACACCCGTATTGCTGGTGCGCACGTCATCCGAACAGGCCACGGAGACCGCATAGGAACACAGGCATGGATCACGCCGGAACCCTCGAGCCCGCCCGAGTCATACTGCAAGTACTCATAATGCTCTTTGCGGCGAAGATCTTCGGCGAAGCATCCGAGCGCCTCGGACAACCTCCCGTGCTGGGAGAGCTACTTGCCGGTGTCGTACTCGGAGTAAGCGTGCTGGGGCTTATCTCACCAAACGACGTTCTGCACGTACTCGCTGAGTTCGGTGCAATCGTCCTGCTCTTCGAGGTCGGACTGGAAAGCGACCTGGAGGAGTTCCTGCGCGTGGGCGGCTCAGCCGCTGCGGTAGCTGTCATCGGTGTCGTCGGGCCGTTCGTGGTCGGATACCTCGCAGCACAGTGGTTCGGCCTTGACTCCCTGACGGCCATCTTCATCGGCGCAACACTGACGGCGACCAGCGTAGGCATCACCGCCAGGACGCTTAGCGACATCGGGCGACTGCGGACACCTGAGGCGAAAGTTATCCTCGGAGCTGCGGTGATTGACGATGTCATCGGCCTGATCATCCTCGCAGTTGTCGCAGGGTTGGTCAAGACTCACACCGTATCCGCGTGGGGAATCGCCAGGATATCGCTTCTCGCCGTAGCTTTTCTGATCGGCGCGGTCGCGATTGGAGTTCCGGTGGCTCCCCGTGTCCTCAACATAGTGAGACGCCTTCGAACTCGCGGTACTCTGACGGTCAGCGCGGTCATATTCGCATTCGGCATGGCGTATCTGGCCCACCAACTCAAGTTGGCCACTATAGTCGGCGCGTTCGCCGCCGGACTCGTACTCGCGAAGACAGAGGACCAGGCCCACATCCAGGAGCGGATCAAGCCGGTGGCAGACATCTTCGTCCCGATATTCTTCGTGATGCTGGGGGTCTCTGTTGATGTGATGGTTTTCAGCCCCGCAAGGTCAGGCAGCGCCGGAGTCCTTGCACTCACAGGCGCTCTCATCGTGATTGCCATTGCTATGAAGCTCTGTTCGGGACTGGGAGTCCTCCGCCGAGGAGTTAAGAGGCTGGCCGTCGGAGTCGGGATGATTCCTCGAGGTGAGGTCGGCCTTATCTTCGCAAGCTTCGGGCTTGCGAATGGAGTCATAAAGCAGGATCTCTACTCCGCGATCGTGGCGGTCATAGCGGTAACCACCTTTGTAACCCCTCCGCTCCTGAAGCTCGCTCTACGGAGCGGAAAGAAGATAGTCGAGGTGCCGAAATGATACCGCATTCCGACCAGTAGACACTCAGCACTCACGGCCCGGCACAGCCAGTGTTTGACAGCTTCATGTTGCATTATTGACCGATTCATGATATACTATGACTGGGTCAGGTAGGAAACACTTGATCCGGCTCACTGCAACCGAACGGTTGCCGTCGGGCGAATGCTGCTGCGGGACCCGGCATTCCGACGCAAGTGTGGAAGGGGGGTCCGAATATGCGGCGCACACTGCTAGCACTACTGATCTGCCCGTTCATGGTCGGCCCGTCCTCGCAGGCCGACGCGGCGAGTAACATCTCCTACCAGAAGCGCTGGTTGCACGACGTGTCCGTTCACGTCATTACGGCCAACCTAAACGCCAAGTCCGTAAGGGTTACCCCCGCTCTGGCGAGGCACGGGGTTGGGACGTCGGAAGGCTTCGGTTCGATGGTATTCCGACTTCAGCCCACCGCAGCGATAACCGGCACCTACTTCTGCGTCAACGGACTTACTCCAGTGGCGGACCTCGTCATAGAGAGTAACCCCATCTCCTTTGGCTGTGTCGGTACCGCAATATGCTTCACCGGGGACAACAAGGTCGAGTTCAAGCGCACCTACCTCGGCAGACGCGACGACTGGTCCGGCTACGTGTCGGTGATCTCCGGCGGTCCGAGACTGGTGTCCGCAGGCGTTGCGTACGTCTCTCCAAGCTCCGAGGGCTTCAAGGACGGGGGTATGTATCGCGCGGCCGCCCGAGCCGCAGTCGGCGTGACCAAGAACAACAAGCTGCTCCTCGTGACGGTCAACAGCCCGGTGTACCTGAGCAAGATGGCGAGGATAATGAGAGACCTCGGCGCGGTTGACGCAATCAACCTTGACGGGGGCAGTTCCACCGCTCTATACTACAGAGGCCTGGTGCCAAGCCATCCGGGCCGCCGGTTGACCAATCTGCTGGTCATCTACGAAACCGACGAAGCCTACGCAAAGGCAAGGGATTTTCTGAACCCTCGACCGATGTTCGCGACCGGCTCTTCGCGTTCGTAGCAAACAAAATGGAGGCAGTCCGACGGGACTGCCTCCACTCAATTGTCGACTTCTTGCCTTCCTACCCCGCACGCATCCTCAGTCGAGACTGGTCAAACACCATCATCTTGTTCTTGCGATACGAGGTCTCGGCCATGCTGACCATAGTCTGCACACGAACGCCTAACTCGATACCGCAGTTCGGCTGCTTGTTCTTCCGGATGCTGTCGAACATATTCTTGTGATGCTCGACCTGGCTCTCGCCCGGGCCCTTCCGGGGTTCCGAGAACTCCTCAAGTTCGTCCACGTAGGGTCTCTCGGGCTTGACCGTGAAGCCGTCGCCGATATACATCGTCCCCTTGTTGAAGCGGATGATGTCCTGCAGACCCTGCTCGTTGACGGTGGAGCCGGCCAAGTAGATCATCTCCCCGCCGGGGAACTCGACCATCATCATCGTCGCGTCTGCAACATCTCTCGGTGCACCATAGCCCTTGTCGCTCTTCGTGATGTCGCTGCCGATGCAGGCAACACGCTTCGGGAAATCGGTGAGATTCATCGCAATCATCAGTGGATAGAGACGGTGCGGCCACAGGTCACCGATGATCCCAGTGCCGTAGTCCCAGTACTTCCTCCAGCGGAAATACCGCTCCGGATCCCAGTCGCGCTTCGGAGCTGATCCAAGCCACATCTTCCAGTCCAGGTTTCCGGCGTTCGCATCCGGGTCGATGTGATAATTCCACTCGCCCCCCGGATTGTTGCGGCAGTAGCTTCCCTGGGCCCACAGCAGTTTGCCGACCTTTCCGTCCTTGACCACCTGGCCCGCTTGATGCCATCGGCTGTCGGAACAGCCTTGAGAGCCGACCTGAACAAGGCGGTTCGTACTCTTTGCCGTCTCCCACATCTCCATCGCTTCATCGAGATAGCGAGTCATCGGCTTCTCCACATAGACATGCTTGCCGGCCTGCATTGCCTCGACAGCGATCTTGCCGTGCCAGTGGTCCGGGGTCGCAATGACGACCTCGTCAACATCTCTCCGCTCCAGTAACTTGCGATAGTCTCCATACACGGAGGCATCATCGACCTGGGCCGTCACTTTTGCCGCGTTTCGGCGCTTCTCGAACACATCGCATACCGCCACAACCTTGATGTTCTGATCGGCCTCCAGACCCTTGAGAGCGTGGAGATGACCTCCGCCCATGCCGCCTACGCCGATGACCCCCATGTTTATGCGGTCATTGGCCCCAATCACTCTTCCTGCGGCGGGCGCGACTCCCGTCGTCGCAGCGATGACTCGGTCGCCGAGCAGAGTGCCCGCTACCATCCCCGCAGCCGTCATTCCCGCCGATCTCATGAACTGGCGTCGTGACAGGCCCTTCTGATCCTTCTGTTCCATTTACCTGACGCTCCTAACTCTACTGTTGTAGTTCGAACCACTCACTGAGGAAATCAATCTTCCCTCCGGAGTTCACAGCCTCATTCGCCTTGATGGCCACAACCGCTGACTGATACGACTCGATCGGGCCACAGGAGGACTTCAGGTCCTCGCGTATACTCCTGGTAAAGTTCTCCAGGGCGAAGTAGATCGCCTCCTTCGCCGTCGCCGACTCCGCTTCGTGCCCCGGCTCCTTTCCGGCGGCGATTAACTTCGTCGCGTCGGCGACCAGGCATATCCCCGACTCGTCCATCGTCGGCTCTTTCCGAGCATAGACCTCCCAACCGAGCAAGGGTGCATCGTCTTCCTTGATCATCCACCCCCTCTTCTCCCTGAGCAGCAGGGAGTTGTTGCTGCCCTGAAACAAGATGTACGTATTGCTGAACGAACTGGCAAGCGTGGAAGAGAATACCATGTTCACGCCGTTTGCGTACTCGAGTACAC
>JAGONM010000065.1 GCA_017993055.1 Armatimonadota bacterium | reverse complement strand
CTCGGCGAGAACAGAATCCTGGTCAAGTTCGGTATGGAGGAGATCGCAAGGACCGGCAAACTGGGTCTCAGGGCCCTCGTTGACCGGTCCGGTCTGGGCGCGAAGGGGATCACCAGCCGAAACATAGGCTTCGTGCTGGGCCCCAGGCTGAACGCTGCGGGCCGGCTCGACGATGCGTCGCTCTCCGTCAGGCTGCTTCTCACGAAGGATGAGAGCGAGGCGTCGCGCCTTGCCGATGCGCTCGAGGCCTGCAATCGGGAGCGCCAGGCGGAGCAGGCGCGGATGCTTCAGGAAGCAGTGAGTCAGATCGAAAAGAAGCGACTTGATGAGACGTCGAAGGTCTTCGTACTCTCGTCGGCCGGATGGCATCCCGGAGTTGTGGGCGTCGTGGCCGGCAAGATCACCGAGACCTACTGCCGACCGACGGTCATGATTGCGCTCGATGACGATGGCGAGATGGGTGTCGGTTCGGGGAGGAGCATAGACGGGTTCAATCTGTTTGAGGCGCTCACCGAATGTGGGGCGCTGCTCGAGAAGTTCGGCGGCCATGCGCAGGCCGGGGGCCTCTCGATAGTCCCCGGAAACCTGGACGAGTTCGACATCGCCATGAACCGGCACGCCGATCAGGTGCTGGCTGAGTGCGATCTGGAGCCGCGTGTCGAGGCCGACGCCGAGATCAGCCTTGATGCCGTCACCGAGGACTTCATCGCCGAGTTGAGTCTGCTGGAGCCTTACGGTCACGGTAACAGGGAGCCGGTATTTGTGACCATGGGTGTTCCCGTCCTGCAGAAGAACACTATGGGCGCGACCGGAGCGCACCTCAAGCTCAGGCTTGGTACTCCTTCGGGTGGGACTATTGATTGCGTGGCGTTCCGATGGGGCGCGGCGGCGGCTGCGATTCGAGTCGGCGCCAATATTGATGTGTGTTATATAGCGAGTATCAACGATTTCAACGGTTCTAGAAATGCCCAGGTGATGCTCCGCGATGCCCGTGTTTCTGCGAACCGCATGGGCGACGCGTTGCCGTCGGAATACGCATAGATTCGAGACGGGAGACTCGCCGCGATGACGATAGAGTCCGTCATCCAGAGAGTGAGAAACTACCATCCCGGCGCCGATGTCAACCTTCTTCGGCGGGCTTTCGAGTTCGCCTCGGAGGTGCACAAGCCCCACAAGCGCCTGTCCGGGGAACCCTACATCAACCATCCGCTGGAAACGGCGGCTATCCTCGCCGAACTCGAGATGGACGAGAAGAGCATCGCGGCGGCACTGCTGCACGATGTCATCGAGGACGGCCACGTCGAGTTCGAAGAACTGGAACGTGTTTTCGACAAGGAGATTGCCACGCTCGTAGACGGCGTGACCAAGCTCAAACTCGCTGACTTCGAGCCTCGCGATGCGGACGCAGAGGATCGCAAGAAACGCCAGTCCGAGGTCAATCGCAGCGCGGAGAACCTCAGAAAGATCTTCCTGGCAATGGCGCGGGATTTCCGCGTCATGGTCATCAAGCTTGCCGACCGCCTGCACAATATGCGGACTCTCTCCGCACTTCCCCGCGAACGCCAGCTCAAAGTCGCGAGCGAGACCATTCAGATATATGCCCCGCTCTCGCACCGCCTTGGAATCTGGCAGATCAAATGGCAACTGGAGGATCTTGCGTTCAAGTACACTCAGCCGCGAGAGTACGAGGAGATCGTCGAGAAGGTCTCGCGCACCCGCCGCCAGCGCGAGAAGTCCCTCAAAGAGGTCGTGGATCTGCTGAGGGCTCAGCTGGAGGCCGATGGGATCAAGGCGGAGATCCAGGGCCGGCCCAAACACCTCTACAGCATCTACCAGAAGATGCTCAGGCAGGAGGTGGACTTCGACGAGATATACGACCTGACGGCGATTCGCATCATCGTTGACACCGTGGGTGAATGCTATCACGCGCTGGGCGTGGTTCACGAGAAGTGGATGCCCATCCCGGCTCGATTCGGCGATTATATCGGCAACCCCAAGTCAAACATGTACCAGTCGCTCCACACGAAGGTCATCGGCCCGAACAGCGAACCGATTGAGATTCAGATTCGCACCTGGGAGATGCACCGCACCGCCGAGTTCGGCATCGCCGCTCACTGGCAGTACAAGGAGGGAAAGGGCTCCGACGACCGGTTCTCCGGCAAGCTCGCGTGGCTCAGACAGCAGCTCTTCGACTGGCAGGCGGACTCCAAGGACGCGACCGAGTTTCTTCGGGCCGTCACCGATGATCTGTTCAGCGACCAGGTCTTTGTCTTCACGCCCCGCGGCGACGTGATTGATCTCCCGATGGGTTCGACGCCCGTGGATTTCGCCTACCGAATCCACAGCGACGTCGGAAACCAGTGTGCCGGGGCAAAGGTGAACGGGCGCATCGTGCCATTGAGCTACCGACTCAACAACGGCGACATCCTGGATATCATCACGAGGACGAATGCCGCGCCGAGCCTTGACTGGCTGACCTTCGTCAAGACCGGCCACGCCCGCAGCAAGGTCAAGCAGCACTTCCGCAAGCTCCGATACAACGACAGCGTCGCCAAAGGGCGAGAGATGTTGGAGAAAGAGATGGAACGCCAGGGGCTGGACTCCCAGGAACTGCTGAAGCCTGACATCCTGCAACCGCTGCTCGATCACTTCAGCGTCCAGGCCGAAGACGACCTGTTCGCGGCGATCGGCTACGGCCATATCGCCGCCATGACGGTCATAAACCGCATGAAGGCCTCTCAGCCGATGCCGGATGAACTGGTCATCTCGGGCAAGAGGCCTTCGAGCGAGGCCAAGCTCGGTATCGTGGCCGGCGGGGTGGACGGTATTGCCATTCGCCGGTCGAAGTGCTGCACGCCGATCCCCGGTGACGAGGTAATGGGCTATGTCACGCGGGGTCGGGGTATGACGCTTCACCGTAGAGGCTGCCCCAACCTGACTGCATACGCCGAGCGCGAGCCCGACCGTCTCATCGAGGTCGAGTGGACGCACGCCGACGGTGAGCGCTTTCGCACGGGAATGTACATCGAGGCGATGGATCGCGTCGGCCTGCTCAACGACATATCCGCGATCTTCAGTGAGAGCAAGACCAACATCTGCTCGGCTAAGATAAAGTCCTTTTCGAACAAGACCGCCTCCTTCAGCCTTACAGTGGAGGTTGACGACCTGGCGCATCTGAACAGCATAATCACCACCGTCGGGAATCTCAGCGACATCCTCGAGATACGGCGCGCCAACGTCTCGGATGAGGAGGGCACCCGATCGTGCGCGCTGTGATTCAGCGAGTCCGGGCGGCTTCCGTGGCCGTAGACGGCTGCATCGTGTCCTCGATAGAAAGGGGCCTGCTCGTGCTGGTGGGCGTAGGTCTGAACGACTCCGAGTCGGATGCCGAATGGCTTGCGGACAAGACGGCGAACCTGCGCATCTTTGAGGACGGCGACGGAAAGATGAACCTGTCCCTTCTCGAAGTCGGCGGCGAGGCGCTCGTCGTTTCGCAGTTCACGCTCTTCGGTGACGCGCGAAAAGGTCGCCGCCCAAGCTTCTCCGAGGCCGCGCCACCCGATCGCGCCGACGCGCTCTATCAGGTCTATGTGGACGCGATTCGAAGGCTGGACGCGCGGGTGCAGACCGGCCGGTTTCGTGCTAGAATGCTGGTGAACATTGAGAACGATGGGCCCGTGACCATTCTGCTGGATACGGATCGGAGGACATAGAACTTGGACGTACTGCGAGGCTTCCCGTTCGGGAGGAAAGAACCGGATCGACCTGAGACCGCCGAGCGGCCCGACGAACTGCAGGAGCGAGAACCGACGACCGCCGACGGAAACAAACGCCTCGCCGATCAGCATCTGGCGAAAGGCAGGCTCCACTACGCCATCACCCGCTACAAGAAGGCCGCGCGGATTGACGATGATTCCCTGCACCGCACGGACCTTGGCGATGCGTACGCCTTGGCGGAACTGCCGATCAATGCCGTGACGCAGTACCGGAAAGCCCTCAAGAGGGATCCGAACAGCCCCGAGCCTCACTTCAGCATCGCCGAGGTCTATGCCCGTTACGGCAAGTGGGACGTTGCCATTCACGAGTACTCCACGGCGGTCGATCTATCGCCCGGCAATGCCTTCTATCGCTACAAGCTCTCCGGAGCCTACAAGATCATCGGCCAGACTGATCATGCCATCGCCCAGATGGAGTATGCGGTGGCTTCCAAGCCCGCCGATGCCTTCTACCATTTCGAACTGGGATTGCTCTACTCGGAAGCCGGGCGCATGGACGAGGCGATCCCCCAGATGGAACAGGCTGTGAGTTTCTCGCCGGGGGATGACTACTACGCCGCGCGGCTCGGCATGTTCTACGCCCGCGTCGGCCGGTACGAGGACGCCGCCGAGGCCTATCTCGAGGCGGCCAGGCTCAACTACAAGCCGATCTATGCCTGTCTCCTCGGCGACACCTTCATCTGGCGAGGCGACGAGGAGCGCGCCGAGGCCGCCTACGAAGACGCCGGCGACCTCGATCCCTACGACATGGATTTCCTCGAGCGCACGCGTCGCTTTATCCACGGGGGAAGCTGGTAGTGCCGGCGGACCTCTGGTTTCGGAGCCTTGTCGTTGGTCCCTGCGAGACGAACTGCTATCTCTTGTGCGCAGAGCGCGAGGTCCTGGTGATTGACCCCGGCGGCGATTCCGATGAGATTCTCGGGCTGATCGAGTCGGAGGGGCTGTCGGTCGTGATGGTGGTCAACACTCACGGGCACGGAGACCACATCGGTGCGAACGCGCCGCTGAAGGAGCGTTTCGGCTGCCCGATCGTGATCCACGAGGCCGACGCCGCATTTCTAACCGATCCCGGTCTGAACCTCTCTGCGTATCTCGGTTCCGATGCGGTCGTCGGCCCTCCAGCCGATCGGCTGCTGCGGGAGCGCGACGAAGTAAGGATCGGCTCGATGTGCCTTCGAGTCATCCATACACCCGGGCACACCCCGGGCGGGATGTGCCTCTACGCGGACGGACATCTCTTTTCCGGTGACACGCTCTTCGCGGGAAGCGTCGGCCGCACCGACTTTCCAGGCGGCTCGATGGAGCAGTTGGCCGGGGCGATTCGCGACAAGCTTCTCGTCCTTCCAAACGGTACTGTCGTGTATCCGGGTCACGGTCCGACGACCACCATCGGCGACGAGAAGGCCGCAAATCCGTTCATCGGGTGAGCGTCCTGCGCACCGCATCCTGCCAGCCCGCGTAGAGCGAATCTGCGGCGACGCGGGGAATCGCTGGGCCGAAGACTCGGTCCTCCTGCCAGCACGCGCGGATCTCGTCGGCGTTCTTCCAGTATCCGATTGCCAGGCCCGCGAGATACGCCGCTCCCAGCGAGGTCGTCTCGATCGTCTCCGGGCGAACCACCTCTACCCCCAGGATGTCTGCCTGGAACTGGCAGAGGAAGTCGTTCGCCGCCGCGCCGCCGTCAACCTTCAGGCTCGGGATCGCGAGTCCGGAGTCGTTCTGCATCGCTTCCAGCACGTCGCGGGTCTGGTAGCACATCGCCTCCAAAGCGGCCCGGACGAGATGGGCGGAGGTCGTCCCGCGAGTGAGTCCGAAGATCGCCCCGCGCGCGTCCTGGTCCCAATACGGCGCTCCCAGGCCGGTCAGCGCTGGGACGAAGTACAAGCCCTCGCTATCCGGAACTGATGTCGCCATCCGCTCGGATTCGGGCGCGGACGGGACGATACCGAGCCCGTCCCTGAGCCACTGGATCGCCGCACCCGCCACGAACACCGCTCCTTCGAGGGCATAGACCGGCTCTCCCTCTGATCCGCAGGCGAGCGTGACGATCAGTCCGTGGGCTGAGTGAGGGCGATTCTTCCCCGTGTTCATCAGGATGAAACTCCCGGTGCCGTAGGTGTTCTTGATGGTCCCCGGCTCGAAGCACGCCTGCCCGAAGAGCGCCGACTGCTGGTCGCCCGCAATCCCGCTGATCGGTATGCCCTGGTAATCGCCGACAATTCCTGAGGATGCTCGAACCTCCGGGAGCATGGACCCGGGGATGCCGAAGCACCCGAGTATGTCGTCGTCCCAAGCGAGGTTACTGATGTTGAAGAGCATCGTCCGAGAGGCGTTGGTGAAGTCCGTGGCATGGACCTTGCCGCCCGTGAGTTTCCAAAGTATCCACGAGTCCGTCGTTCCGAAGAGCAGCCGCCCAGCGTCGGCCTTCTCCCGCGCGCCGGCGACGTTTCGGAGTATCCATTCGATCTTCGTGGCGGAGAAATAGGCGTCCACCGGGAGGCCGGTTCGCTCGCGGAAGAACTCGGTCTCGCCGGGAGCGCGATTGATCTGGTCGCAGCGGTCGGCGGTCCGGCGGCACTGCCACACGATCGCGTTGTAGACCGGCTCACCGGTTTCCCGGTCCCAGACAATGGTGGTCTCCCGCTGGTTCGTGATCCCGATCGCAGCGATCGAGGAGGCTGGAACCTGATCGAGGACCTCTCGGCGGGCGGTCTCGACACTCTGCCAGATCTCCTCCGGGTCGTGCTCGACCCATCCCGGCCTCGGGAAGCGCTGGGTGAACTCCCGGTAAGCCGCTGCAACCTGGCGCCCCTCTCTGTCGTAGACGATCGCCCGGCTTCCCGTCGTACCCTGGTCTATCGCTAGGATATGCTTCATTTGCTCTAGCCCTCCAGCAGACATATTATAGTGGCGTGCGCCCGGAAATGCGAGTGGAGGGCCTACCCTGTTCGACCGGGTATTGACGAGGCATCGGGATTCTGGTATAATCCCACCGTAGCATTCCCACAGGGGTAGTCTGAGTGCGCATGAACGCCGACTACAAGAGCATATCGCCCGACGACTTGGGCGGCCTGACCGCCGATCTGCTTCGGCTGGCCGAGGATGGCGTCTTTCGTCTCCGTAAACCGCATAACTCGATGCTGTGCGCGTAAGCCCGCTTGTGCCCGATGGAGCCTGGCGGGTTTTTTGATTTTGAGAGCATGCCGAGGTCCCCTGACGACCGCCTTAGAGAGGAGAACCTGCAAGCCGACATGAGTTACGAAGTCCTGGTGCTCAACAATGATTACGAACCGCTGAACGTGTGCAACCTGCGGCGCGCCATCTGCCTCGTCTTTCTCGGCAAGGCGGAAGTGCTGCACACCCATGACGCGGTGGTCAACACGATTGACGGAGTCGTCGACTCGCCCTCCGTGGTCAAGCTGCGTCACCACGTCAAGCGGCCGCTGCCGGAACTCAGGCTCTCCCGCCGGAGCGTATTCGCGCGCGACAACTACACATGCCAGTACTGCGGACACCAAGCCAGGGATCTGACGATTGATCACGTCATCCCAAAGAGGCTCGGGGGGTTGTCCAGTTGGGACAATCTCGTCTGCTGCTGCAAGAAGTGCAATTCCCGCAAGGGCGACAAGACGCTCGACAAGGCGAATATGAGACTGGCAAACCGTCCTCGCAGGCCGCGTTACGTGCCGTTCATCAGCCTCACGAAGTACCTCGACGGCGCGCGGAACGAGACATGGCGGACCTACCTTCCCATCTTCCGCGACCTGCCGACTCCGCCGCCCAATCGGCTCGACTGACCGTGTAGATTTGTCAATCATGTGTTACACCACGTCCTGATAATGGCGGAGGATCTGGGATGCGGATCGCCAACCGTGGGCAAGGAGCGGCCTGCGGTTGGATCCCCTCAGGTATCGGTTGAACTGGTT
>JAGONM010000064.1 GCA_017993055.1 Armatimonadota bacterium | reverse complement strand
CATCGTGAGGCTCGCGCGCGCTCCGTCAGGCTGAGTGAGTGCGTACCCGATCGTGCCGGGGCCGGCGGCGTAGTCCATCGCCGCTTGTCCTATACCGGCGGTCAGGCAGAGAAGCGCGAGTAATATCCCCCCCCGTTGTTCTTACAGCTCTCACTTCGATACCCTCCTTGAGTAGAGCGAAAGTGCACTGCCGTGCTTTCGCGGCTTGGAAGCCGCTCCTACAGGTCTGACAAACAGGCGTGCCGATTTGTTCCAATGCATACCTTGCACGAATCGTGCCAAAACCTCAATCAGGCAGAAGTCTCCGCGCCCGACGATTTCTGTTGCAATCCGGGGTCCGGTGTGGTAGAATCGGGTTGACCGACACGCGGAGAGATGGCTGAGTGGACGAAAGCGGCCGCCTGCTAAGCGGTTATGGGGGTAACACTCCATCCCGGGTTCGAATCCCGGTCTCTCCGCCATTTCCCGTCTGCGATGGACACCCGGTCTGCCTCATTTCAGGCTAGACCGTACAGCAATCCCCCGAACCATCCGATGATTAGTGTGTGTATGTTTCGCCCTTGACGACTCCCGTCGTCGAGGCGCGAAAGGGAGAACGAATTGTCCACACGGACTCGACTGAGCATATTGCTGGGAGCGGCGATTTTCGCGGCGTCCGCGGGCATCGCGGTAGCGTCAACCGCCGACGACTATCTCAAGATCAGATCGGCGCTCAAGGCTTCCGCGATCCCAATAGGCGAGATCAAGAAGAACCCCTCCGAGCGTATCGGCATCATCGTCGAACTGAGCGGCACAGTCTCCGGCACCATCAGGTCCGGGGGATCGAGCAGTTTCGTGCTCGCGTGCGGCGGCGAATCGCTGATCATCTCCGCGGAGGCGCTTCCCGAATGCGTTGAGAACGGCAGCACCGTCCGCGCTCTGGTGGAGGTCGGAGCGAAGAGCATCGTCTCGCTCTCCGACCTGAAGCTCCGGGCGGCGGCATGGGAGTGGGAGGTCGCGAAGAAGGAGCAGGCTTCGAGCGCGGCAAAGCCTCAGCCCTCTAAGGAACGGACCGCCAGGCCGCAACCCGCATCGCGCGGGGGGGCGCGCCCATCCGAAGGGATGATGAGCATCTACGAGCCGTACCGGGACGCCGTCGCGAAGCTGAATCCTCGCCTCACGAAGAGCGAGGTCGAAGAGATCACGATCAGTATCCTGAGCTACAGCGCGCACTACGGGGTTGACCCGAGGCTGATAGTCGCCGTGATCATCGCAGAGTCGAACTTCAACGTTAAGGCCACCTCTCCGAAGGGCGCGATGGGCCTCGGACAGCTTATGCCGGGCACCGCGCGAGGGCTTGGCGTGGCGGACGCATACGATCCCCAGCAGAACATCGCGGGCTGCGTGAAGATCATCAGCGGCCATCTGAAGAACTACGGCGACCTCTCACTCGCGCTCTCCGCGTACAACGCCGGTCCGGGCGCGGTCAGGAAGTACCGCGGAGTGCCGCCCTACCGCGAGACCCGGAACTACGTCGCGAAGGTGACCGCCATCTACAACGCGCTCTGCGGAAAGTAGACTGCGGTACCAAGCTCAAGCGGATCAGTCGGGGCGTGCGGCCCGGCCTCTGCGGCGCATCCTCCCCTTCACGATCCAGACCACCAACCAGACCAGCAGCCAGAACGGGATGAACACGACCGCCCAGATCACGAGCGACATGATCCCCCGGAAGACCCCGGACAGCGAGTTGGCCGCGGCCTTGCCGGTATTCCGGACATCCCATTTCACGATTCTAGTCACGACCGGCTGAGGCTCCTCGAGGCTGACCGTGATGGTGGAGAGCTCGATCCGGTTCGCAAGGAACTTCAGACGCCCCTCGGCGGTCTCGATCTCGCCCCTCACCCGGCTGAGCTCGCGCTCGACCGCTAGGATGTCGGGTATCCTCGAGGCCTTACCGAGCACCGTGAGGAACGCCTCCTCCTCGCGCTTGAGGTTTCGCAGGCGGGACTCGAGGTCCACGAACTCCTCGGTCACGTCCTCGCCCTTCTCAGTGCGGTTCAACACCTTGGCGAGCTTGCAGATCGCGTCGAGGGTGGAGGCGTATTCCTTCTGCGGGACCCGGACGGTGACGTTCGCGGAGAGCCTGCCGTCGGAGTTCTCGATCCCCGAACCCGTCACAAACCCGCCGGCCCTGCGCGCGATGTCAGCGATCTCCCGGTGAGCCTTCTCGACCGCGCCGGTTTCGAGCGAGACGTCGGCGGTGTAGATCATCATCCTCTGCGGAGAGGCCGCCCACGCGGCGCCGATGACGGATGGCGTGGCTGTCTCCGCAACTGTCTTACTCGGCGCGCGCATCTGCAAGGGGGCAGGCATCATTATTTCGCTTGAAGGCAGACTCGCCATTCTGTCGAACCGCGAACGAGATTTGGCGAACATCGGAAAGATGATCGCTCCGACGAGGCCGAGACCGACGAGCACCAGGCAGACAAGACCCACCCATGACAACCACGGCTTCATGATTCGCGAGGCAATGCTCATTCGACACACTCCTCTCAGAGAGTTCTCAACCGTATGACCCGCGTGCGCGCGGAAAGCTTCACATATCGAACTCCATTTCGCCGGGGATGGCCCTTCTCCTGCAGGTTTGACACTCATCTTGCGCTAACATGTATTGGCTGGAAGAACGTAGAAGGGAAGTACGATGAAACATATCCTCGTTGTCCTGCTGCTGCTCGCGGCGATGCCCACGCACGCATCCGATCCATACAGCATCAAACCCGATCTCTGCGAGCGGGAACTGCTTGCCATCTATACCGACGTGCTGCTGAAGTTCAGCCGGTTCGCGGAGACCGCGTGGAAGCAGTCGCCGAACGACCCCGAGGCCGGGTACTGGGGCAACGGCGTCAGCGGCGGCAACGAGGGAATCCGGGCGGTGGCGAACACAGCGCTCGTCTATGCCGTCCTGGCGAACGAGACGAACGCGCTGAATGACAAGACCCGGCAACGCTACGTTGACCGGGCGCTGGCGGGCGTTCGATATGCCGCAATGAGCCACCTCACCGGCGACGGCAAGTGCGTGGACGGCAAGCAGTGGGGCAACTCCTGGCAGTCAACGATGTGGGCGGCGAACATGGGCTTCGCGGCGTGGATACTGAAGGACGATCTCGACGCCGAACTGTGGTCGGCAGTAGAAGGAGTCGTCGCATACGAGGCCGACCGCTTCCTGGACGCCAGGCCGGGCGGAAAACGATACGGCGACACCAAGGCCGAGGAGAACGGCTGGGACCAGATTCTCATCTCCCTCGCGCCGAACATGCTGCCGGACCACCCTAACGCCGCGAGGTGGCGGGAGAAGTCAATAGAGTGGATGATGAACACGATCTCCGCGCCGCAGGACGTTCGCAATACGACAGTCGTTGACGGCAGACCAGTAAACGAATGGGTGTCGGCGGTCAACACGCACCCGGACTTCCTGCTCGAGAACCACGGGTTCTTCCATCCCAGCTACACGATGGTCAGTCCCGCCGAGGTCGGCCAGGGCGCGCTGTTCTATGCCTACGCCGGGAACCCTGTCCCCGAGGCCGCGGGGCATCACCTGCTCGACAACTGGTGGGCGCTGCAGGAGTTCATGCAGCCGTCCGGCGAATGGATCTTCCCTCAGGGCATGGACTGGGAACTTCACTCGGACAGCCATATCCACTATCTGGCATGGCTGGCGGTCTATGGGCGCGATCCGGTTGCGGCGGAGATGGAGAAGCAGGTCGCCCAGCGCATGAGGGACCAGCAGCGCATCTACGGCACGGGCAGGCTTGCGGGGCCGGCGTCGAGTCTCGGGTACGCGCGAGATGCGATCCAGACGGAGCGTACGGCATACGCCCTGCTATATCACAGGTACGTCGGGCGCGCCGTTTCCGATCCGGCCGCCGCTCAACGCATCTGGCGCGCGGTTGACGGGGTCCGTCGGCACCTGCACACGGACCTGATCACGCATCGTACCGACAACAAGTTCGCCTCGTTCTCGTGGAAGAACCTCGTGATGGGCCAGGTGATCCCGATGGGGCCGGGGCATCTCGACAATCCCAACTTCACGACGCCGATCACCAACGGCTTCGTGGGTAGTTTCACCATCGCCGATCCGAGCGCAAGAGGCACGACCGTGATCGAGCGGACCTGGAAGCGTTTCGACAGCGGCTTCGAGACACGGGGAAAGCTGAGCATCAACGGAGAATCGCTCGAGCAGGAACTGCTGTTCGCATCCGTCGGGGACAGAGCGGTCGTCTACCTCGACCGTGTGAAGGCGGCGAAGGATGTCAGGATCGAACAGGAGATCGGCGCGCCATTCGGGATCGAGAACGACGAATTGAACGGCGACCGCCGGACGCTCTTCCACCGTGGAGGATCGCAGGTCGTCGTCGGCCCGGAGACGGATCAGACGATCGCCATCCCCGGCGAGTGGGCCAATGTAGACGGCAGGCTCGGCGTCATCGCTCCGAGCGGGGGACTCGTATACCTCGACGTTCCCAAGTACAACCGCAACGGCGCGCGCGAGGACTTCCTGTACGGGTCGTACTCATCCCAGCCGCGCGAGTTCAGGGCCGGAGAGACGGTCGCGGCCAGGGCGCTCCTCTTCCTGACCGAAACCGGCCCGCAGGAGACGGCCGCCATGGTCTCAAAGGTGAGATGGGACGGCCGAACGCTGTCGGTCGAGTTGCCGGAGGGACGCTACTCCTTCGCCCTGTAGATGACGAGGACGGTGTAGCTGTAGAAATCGTGAGTTCCGGCCGGGCCGAACTCGGTCGCGTTCACACTCACCAGCGCGCCCTCGCCTATGTGCCCGAGCAGCTGGGTGATCTGCTCCTGGACCTTCGGAAGCTTGTCCAGGGCATTTGCGTGGAAGATCTGTGCTTTCAGCATACCTGATACCTCCGGATTCCTTCGGCTTGGCTGTCATGTTCTATGCGGACGGGCGCTCTACCTTCCGGCGATACGCCTGCATCGGCGCGCCCGCGCCCTAGCCTACTCCGAGAATCACAAGGGTCAGCGGGATCGTCAGGAGGCTGAGCAGGGTGGCGACGAAGATCGCGCTGGTGGCGAACCCGCCGCACCTGCCGAAACGCCCCGCGATCACCGCCGACATCATGGCCGGGGGCATTGCGGACTCCAGCACCGTCACCTGGTGCATGGTGTCCCGCACGCCGACGAGAGCCATCGTGTGATGCGTCAGGAAGGGCAGGACCGCCATCTTCAACAGGCACGCGACGAGCACCGGGACGGCATACCCCTTGATCCTGCTCGCGCTCAGAGACAGGCCGAGCGAGATCATCACGACGGGAATCGTGCCGTCCGACAGGTACCGAATCGCGTCGAGCAGCGGATGGGGAAGCGGATGCGGCCTCAGGATAAGCGCGAGCGGAATCGCCCACATGCTCGGCAGCTTGAAGACGCGCAGCATGAACTCCCTGCTCAGCTTCTCCCCGCTGAACAGAGCGGTCACGAACAGGCCGAGCGTGTACAGTGGAAAGGCCATCGCCAGTTCGTCGTACATCACGGCGGTCACGAGCGCCCCCTTGTCGCGAAACGCAGCCTGAACGACGGGAAACCCCAGAAACCCCGTGTTCCCGAACGCGCTGACGACGATCAACCCGCCGATCATGCACTTGTCAAGGCGAAGCGCCCGCCCGATCAGCCACGCGAGGAGCATCACACCCAGCATCGCCAGAAAGCCGAACACCGGCACCTTGGCTATCTCGAGTGAGAGTTGGCCGCGATACCCATAGATCGCCTGGAAGATGAACGCCGGCAGCGTGAGATACAACACGACCGTGTTCAGTATCTCCGCATCGTCCGGCTTCATGATGCGGACCTTCTTGATCGCATAGCCGGCGAACAGCAGCAGGAATATGGAGAGGACGGTGCCTATGATAGACAAGCGCAATCACCCGTATCGTTGTTCGGGCCGGAGTTGTACTCCGGCCCGCGCGACTCGCAAGGGGGTTGCGCCCCCTGCGCCGAGGTCGCGGAGTTCAACTCCCTTCCGTGCAATAATGCGAACAGCGTGCGTTTCTACGACCTCTTGCACTGCAGAGCGGATTTCACCAGGCCGGCGAAGAGCGGGTGCGCGCGGTTCGGACGCGACTTGAACTCCGGGTGAAACTGGGTCGCGATGAAGTAGGGGTGATCGGCGATCTCAATCACCTCCACCAGGCGGTTGTCCGGCGAGAGGCCGGAAAATGTGAGCCCCGCCCCCGACAACTGCTCGCGGTAAGCGTTGTTCACCTCGAACCGGTGACGGTGGCGCTCGTAGACGAGTTCGTCGGCGTAGAGCTTCCAGGCGAGGGTGCCCTCGGTGATCCGGCACGGGTAGACGCCGAGGCGCATCGTGCCGCCCTTCGCCCTGACTCCCTCCTGCTCCGGGAGCAGATGGATGACGGAGTGAGGACCGTCCGGGCACACCTCCTCGGTGTTCGCGCAGTCGAGTCCGCACACGTGCCTCGCGTACTCGATCACGGCCATCTGGAGCCCGTAGCAGAGACCGAGGAAGGGGATCTGCTTCTCGCGCGCGTACTTCACCGCCGCGATCTTGCCCTCGACGCCGCGGCCGCCGAATCCGCCGGCGACGATGATGCCGTTCGCGTCGCCTAGAAGCGCGTCAGGCCCCTGCTCTTCAATGTCCTCGGAATCAATCCACTTGATGTTGATGCCGGCGTTGTTTGCCACGCCGCCGTGCTTGACCGCCTCGCCGATGCTGATGTAGGCATCGCCGTTCGCGACGTACTTGCCGACGACGGCGACCGTCGTCTTGCGCTTGGGCTTCTTGATCATGTCTACGATGCTCTCCCACTCGCTCAGGTCGGGATGGCCGTCCTCCAGGCGCAGCCTCTGGACGACTAGTTCCGCCATCCCAAGCGATTCGAATTTGAGGGGGATATCGTAGATGCACTCCGTGTCGAGCGCTTCGATGACCGCTTCCTTCTCGACGTCGCAGAAGAGCGATATCTTCTCCTTCATGTCGTCGCTAAGCGGGAGCTTCGAGCGACACACGAGGATATCGGGGTGGATGCCGATTTCGCGCAGCTTGATGACGCTGTGCTGGGTCGGCTTGGTCTTGACCTCGCCCCACGGGCCGACGAAGGGTATGAGGGTAACGTGGATGTAGAGCACGTTCTCGGCTCCGACATCCTTCTTGAACTGGCGGATCGCCTCGAGGAAAGGCAGGCCCTCGATGTCGCCGACGGTGCCCCCTATCTCGACGACGGCCACATCCGCACTGGCATCGGCGGCGCACCTGCGAATCCTCAGCTTGATCTCGTCGGTGATGTGGGGGATCACCTGCACGGTTCCGCCGAGGTAGTCGCCCCGACGCTCCTTCTCGATGACGGCGCCGTAGATCGTGCCGGTAGTCACGTTCGACTCGCGGGTGAGTTCGACGTCCACGAATCGCTCGTAATGCCCGAGGTCCAGATCGGTCTCGGCCCCGTCGTTGGTGACGAACACCTCGCCGTGCTGGAACGGATTCATCGTTCCCGCGTCCACGTTGATGTAAGGATCGAGTTTCTGCATCGTCACCTTGAAGCCGCGGTTCTTCAACAGCCTCCCGAGCGACGCGGCCGTGATCCCCTTGCCGATTGACGAAACTACGCCCCCCGTCACGAAAATGAACTTTGTCATGCCATTCCCCCTCATGCCTTTGTCATAAAACCCAGTGACTATTCCACGCCCACAGTCGGGTCTCCTTTGGAGACCGAGCCCATCAATGCATACGCCACAGACGGCTGCCTCTGCCGATGTTGACGGCGGACTTGATGAGGTCCGCCACGAAGCCTTTCGCGAACCGGGCAGCAGCCGGCACATCGTCGCCCAGTGCTATGCGCGCCGCCAGCGCCGCTGAGAACGCGCATCCGGTCCCGTGCATCGGCGGGCCTTCGATGCGGAGCGCCGGGAGTTCGACGAACTCCTTGCCGTCGAAAAGCACGTCCGTCGCCTCTCCGTCGAGATGCCCACCTTTCGCAAGGACGTACCCGCATCCGTAGCCGTGTATCACCCCGGCGGCTTCCCTGAGCTCCGTCACCGACCGCACCTCCACGCCCGACAGGATGCCGGCCTCGACTGCGTTCGGCGTCACGACGAGACACCGCCGGATCAGCCGGCGCTTCATCCGCTCAATCCCCTTGCCGGAGAGAAGACGTGTGCCGTCCTTCGCGGCGATCACGGGGTCGAGCACGACGTTCGATATCTCGCGCCGGTCAATGCGTTCCGACACGACATCCACCGCCTGCTGAGTGTAGAGCATGCCGATCTTGCAGGCGTCCGCGCCCACGTCGCGCATCACCGAGTCGATCTGAGCGGCGATGATCCTCGGCGGCACCTTGTGGATCTTCTGCACCCCGACGGTATTCTGCGCCGTAACGGCGGTCACGACCGTCATGCCGTAGCATCCCAGCCGCTCGAAGACCCGCAGGTCGGCCTGGATGCCGGCCCCCGCGCTCGGATCCGAACCCGCGATCGTCAAGACCCTGGCCGCCGCTTTGTCAGTCATTTATCCCCAAGACGTTGAGCAGATCGGGCAACCGCTCGATGACGAAATGCGGTTTGGAGTCACCTTGCGCTGCCTCGGCTTCCGCCTGCGTGGTGATACCGGTCAGCACCAGCACCGTCGTCGCGCCGATGCGGTTGCCGGCTTGGATGTCGGTGTCCAGTCGGTCGCCCACGACGACCGTATCCGCTGCAGTCGCGTGGGCCAGCTCGAGAATCTCGTGCATCGCAGGCGTCTCGGGCTTCCCGATCATGATCGGCTCTACACCGGACGCCGCCTGAATCGCCGCTACCAGTGCCCCGTTGCCGGGAACGATGCGGCCGCCCTCGAGCGGATAGGTCGTGTCGGGATTCGTGGCGATGAACCGTGCGCCGTGAAGGATCGCATGCTGGGCTTTGACCAGCGTGTCGTAGTTGAACTTGCGGTCTATGCCGACTACGACGTAGTCTACCGGCTCCTCATCAGTCAGCTCCATGCCGGCCGCTTCGAGTTCGCCCAGCAGGCCGAACTCCCCGATCGCGAGCACGGAAGCCCCCTTCGCCCCGGTCTCAAGAAGGTAGAGCGCGGCAGCGTAACCCGCGGTCATGATGTGCTCGACATCCGCGGGGATATCCATGCGCTGGAGCTTCTCCTGGTAGAACGGTCGGGACTTGCTGGAGTTATTGGTGAAGAAGAAGACCTGATGGCCGAGTTGCCGGAGTGACCGGATCGTATCCGCCGCGCCCGGGAGAGGCTGTTCCCCGCGGTAGACGACTCCGTCGAGGTCGAAGACGAACGTCCTGACAGCCAAAGTGTGCCCACCTGTCTATCTGATGTAGGCACATTCTAGCACGCCTCCGCCGCGGGCGTCAATCGGCGCGGGAGGGTGAGGTCACTCCTGCTGGAGTGTGTACATTTGTTTTGGGCTCGTGTCTCGCGGACTTGATTTTCATCACTATGCCGCCAGCGCTTCCAGGGCTTTCTGGCGGGCGCGCTTCGCCTTCTGCACGCGCTC
>JAGONM010000063.1 GCA_017993055.1 Armatimonadota bacterium | reverse complement strand
GAAGATCGAGAACTACGTGAAGGCGACCGCGCTGATCGCCCAGACCACCCTGCGGAGCACGGTCGGCCAGCACATGCTCGACGAACTGCTCTCCGAGCGCGACAAGGTCAACGAGAAGCTGCAGACCGTTATTGACGAGCAGACCGAGCCTTGGGGCGTGAAGGTCACGAACGTCGAGGTCCGCGACGTGATCCTGCCGGAGACGATGAAGCGGGCGATGGCGGGCCAGGCCGAGGCTGAGAGGGAACGGCGAGCAAAGGTCATCAACGCGGAAGGCGAGTACCAGGCCTCAGCAAGGTTGGCGGAGGCGGCACTCGTTCTCAGCAAGGACCCGGCGGCGATCCAGCTTCGATTCCTGCAGACGCTCGCGCAGGTGGCGACCGAGCACAACAGCACGACGATTTTCCCGGTGCCTATTGACCTGTTCACACCGTTCATCAAGGGCATGCAGGAGAAGGCGGAGAAGTGACGGAGTAGGCCGTCAGCATCTGTTCAGTCGAACGCGGAACTCGGTAGTCTTACCGGTTTTTCGAAATCCACCTGTGACTGAAACCGGTTGCTGCCATAATGAAAGGTAACTCCAGGATAACGCAGCAAGCGGACCTCTAAGAAGGTCGTTGAAGAGGCGGGCCTGGACCATTTCGAGGGACGCCGGCAATCCACAACTGTTGCCGTGCCGGCGTCCCTTTTGCTTTGCCTTGACACCCCTGTTCCCCGTGCGCTATCCTCGCCTCAAGGGTCTCCGGAGGAAACACCATGCGAGAAACGGTCCGCTCGGGCGATATCGTGCGAAATCGGTGGCCGCGGGATATGCGGCGCCACCTCAACCTCTTCATGGGCAGCGGCCGGGCCGGCGCGTGTTTCGACGCTTACGGCCTGATGAACAACGGCATTCGCGGCGAGCATCTCGTGAGCCTGAGCCAGACCAGGCTGATGCACGCCGATCACTGGCACCGCGGCGCATGGGGCCTCGACTACTGGCTGCCGGTTCTCAAGATCGCCTGGGAGGGTGAGCTTCCGCCCGAGCCGGATCACTACCGGCAGAAACTCGACCTCTACGACGGCCGGCTGACCACCGAGATGTCCTGGCCGGACCTCCGTCTCTCGATAGCCTCATACTTCCATCCCGGGCGCCGGGACCTGCTCGCGTTCGACGTCCGCTTCGAGGGCCGCATGCCGGGCCTGCTGATCGCTCCTGAACTCGACGCCCACACGCACTACGATCAGCATCTCACCGGGGAGGCGAGAGGCCTCGAACTCGACTCTGCATCCGGGTGGTGGCTCGGACGAATCACCATCGGGACGGCCGACAGCGTCGCCGGCCTGCGGGCGATCACGACCGACGGCACCGTTCAGCTGGAGCCGGTCGCCGAGGGACTCGCGGTCCGATTCCGGGGCGAGACCGGTAGACACCTTCTGGTCGTCGGGACGGCGGGCCTCGGGCGGCGCGACGAGTTGTGCCGGGACATGAAGGCCGTCGGCGCTCCCGAGGAGTTTGCGGCGGAGGCGGTCCAGGCATGGCACCGGCGATGGGGAGACGGGTTCATCCACGTCCCGGTGCCGGAGTACCAGGCGCTGTGGGCGCGGTCGCTGTTCTACGTGCTGTCGAGTTACGCGCCTGACGTTCGGCCTCCCGCGCCGCCGATGGGCTGGGCGGGAAACGGCTGGCCGTTCGGGTTCCCGCAGGACCTCTCGTACCTGCACCCGGCGCTCCTGCGCCTCGGACACCTGGACATCGCCCGCTCGTGGGTCGAGTCGTATCGCAACGACCTCGAGACCATGCGCGACTACACCAGGCGCATCTACAATGCCGAGGGCACGATGTGGGCGTGGGAGTACCCCATCGGCCCGGACTCGAAGCTTCTCCAGGACGGCACGCCGAACTGGTGCCAGTTCGAGATCCACAACGCCGGATACCCCGCGCGGATGGCCCGGGAGGCGTCGCTCCACATCAATGACCGGCAGTGGACCGAGGAGGTCGCGTGGCCGATCGTGCGGGAATCGGCTCGATTCTTCGGCTCCGTGCTCCGGCCCGAGGACGACGGCACTTGGGGCATGCACGTCGTCCCGTCGTTCGGACAGGACGAGATGGGCGGCAAGGATGCGAAGAACTATCTCTGCGCGCTGTGGAGCGCCCGGTACACCCTCCAGACGGCGCTGAGGATGTCCGAGGACTTCGGGGAGCAGGATCAGGACTCCGACCGGTGGCGCAAGATACTGGCGGACGGGCTGGCATTCGGCAGGCTGCTCGACCAGAAGACCGGCCTGCTGGTGACGTGCGAGGGCCTGCTCGGCACGGAGCAGATCGGCAGGGAGAAGCACCCGGTCCAGCTCAACCCCCTGATCTTCCTACCCACGGGCAAGCCCGACGAGCACGTCCTTCGGGCATACGAGCGTCGGTACGATTTGTGCGCGGGTGTGCGGGAGAGCACCTATTACGGCTGGACGCTTGCGGCGTACTGGCTGGCAGCGTCGCACATGGGCGATGCGGACGGCCTGCTCCATGAACTCGGGCAGTCGCTCCCCGGGCGGTATGTGGACCCGGGCTGGATACAGATCTTCGAGACCTCAGGCGCGCTCGGAGCCTCGTACTACGTCACGAGCCACGGTCTCTATCTCCAGGCGCTGAACGACGCTCTCGTCTCGGACTACTGGGGTGAGACTCAGATCGGCGCGGCGTGCCCGGATGCCTGGCAGGAGGTTCGCTTCGGCGGGATGCGCACGGCGGACGGTCGGGTGCACAGCGGGGTTCGGCACGGCCGAGAGTGGGAAGTGAACGATGAACGGTAGGCAGTTGTTCGTCGGCCTTCTTGCGGCGCTGGCGCTGATGGGAAATGCGGAGGGAAAGAGCTTGAACCTGACATTCTGCTGCGCGCGGGATAACGACCTGTACACCGTCCTGTCGAGGTCCGGCAACTACCTGCGATACGATACACCATCAGAGGCCGTGGAGTACGCGAGAGACGGCTCGGCAGTCCTTATCCTGGCGGACGGGTATCCCCATACTGCGGCGACCATTGCGCTTGAGGTGTTCGACCGCGCGCGGGAGAAGAACCTGCGCCTCTACATCGAGTATCCGGCCTCGCTGCCGGGGATCGAGGTCGGCGCGCCTCAGCGCACGGTCTGGGAGCGGGCGGTGGTCTCTTCCGATGCATTCGGCGAGGCGTTGCCGAAGCTCCACATAGTGGCCGTGCATGATTGCCACTACGTGCCCGTGAAGGCCGAGAACCCGCTCCTCGTGGCGGCGAAGGTTGCCGGATTCGACACCGCCATCTTCGGACTGCCGGACAACGCATCTCCCCTGCTGTTCGAGGTCCCGGACCGCAACCTCCTCATCGCCACAACCAAGCTTAGCGGCTTCGTGACCGGCAGGTACGCGCCGACCTACGCATGGAGGATCATCTGGGAGCGCATCCTGGCGGTGCTCGACCCCGGCGGTCATCCGAAGATCGAATGGACGCCGACTGTTCGTCCGGCGTACGGCCGGGACGGCAAGCTTCCGAAGGACTTCGAGCGGAAGGCGTTCGACACGGCGGCCGACTGGGTGTTCCGCTCGCGCCTGCTGATCCACCCGTCACGCGAGGCTGAGGTCCACGATCTTCTCGCCCGGAACATCGAGGACATCGAGGAGCCGGGCGCGGATGCCCCCGTCGGTGACGGGTCGCTCGGCATCCTGGAGGGGTACTCGGCCGCCATCAGGCACGACGGCTCGCAGGTCCAACGCCTTCCGATCCGGTCCGACTGCCATGCGGAGACCGCAGCGGTACTGGCGCTGGACGCGATGCTCAACGGTGACAAGAGGAGCTGGAAGACCGCCTCGAACCTGCTGGATTATGTTTACTTCACCTCGGGCATGTGCGGCGGCGCGAGAGGCAATCCGAAGCACCCCGCCTACGGCCTGATCGCCTGGGGGAACATCTCCCGCGCGTGGGAAGTTGCCAGCTACAGCGACGACGACGGCCGCGTCATGCTCGGCACCATGCTTGCGTCAGCATGTCTCGACGAGAACAAGTGGGATGAGCCGCTCCTCAGGGCGCTTCTCGCCAATCTCCGAACTACCGGCCCGCAGGGATTCCGGGGCGACCGGATTGATATGCCGCCTATCGAGGCGGTGGGATGGAGACACTTCCACGACACGGACCGGGTCAACTACTCGCCCCACCACGAGTCGTCCCTCTGGACGTGCAACCTCTGGGCATACCGGCAGACCGGCTACAAGCCGTTCATCGAGCGCACCAAGACCGCCGTCCGCATGACGATGGACGCTTTCCCCGACGGCTGGCGCTGGAACGACAGCATGGAACGCGCCAGGATGCTCATCTGCCTGTCGTGGCTCGTCAGGCTCGAGGACACGCCCGAGCACCGCGAGTGGCTCGATCGGATTGCAGATTCGATCATCTCGTTCCAGCAGCCGTCCGGCGCGATTGACGAGCGGCGGGGCGGCATACTGACCGGCTTCCAGATCGCCATGTCGAACGAGGAATACGGCACGGGCGAGACCCCGCTCATCCAGCAGAACGGCGACCCGGTGACCGATCAACTCTACACGACCGGGTTCGCGCTCCTCGGCCTGCACGAGGCATACGCCGCGACCGGCAACTCGAGGTTGAAGGCGGCGGAGGATAAGCTCGCGGAGTTCCTCTGCCGCATACAGGTCCGATCTGAGAAGTACCCGTACCTCGACGGCACGTGGTTCCGCGCGTTCGATCACCGGCAGTGGGACTACTGGGCGAGTTCGGGCGACGTCGGCTGGGGCGCGTGGAGCGTCGAGGCAGGATGGGCTCAGGCCTGGACAGCGGTAGTGCTCGGGCTGCGTCAGAAGGGCGTCTCGATGTGGGATATGACGTCCTGCAGCCGGATCATCGAGAAGTGGGATGTCGTCCGCGCGCAGATGAAGCAGAACGACGGCGCCCCGTGGACCGGCACACCTTGGAAGGGCAGCCGGGAGTAGTAACCACGGAGACACGAAGTACACTGAGGACAACCTGACGTGTAGGGGCGAAGCACTGGCCCACCGGAAAGCACCGAGTTGTCGAGCCTATTCGCCAATGGTTCGCCCGGCCCGGCACAGAGGACACGCTGAGATGACTCACCGAGAGCGCACCCTGGCCGCGATACGGCATGAGACGACTGACCGGGTCCCCGTGGATGCGATATGCATCGAGACGATCCCGGAACTGGCGGAGCACCTCGGCATCGCCCAGGAGGCAGTTCTCGACCGGCTCGGGATAGACGGGCGAATCGTCGCCGCCGGGTACACCGGCGAGATGCCGCCCGGGGAATGCATCACCGAGTGGGGGACATCCTGGCGCTGCGACTATTCGGTTGATCGGGGATGCTATCCACTCGCCGGCACGACATCCGCCGCCGAGATCGAGCGCTACCGGTGGCCCGATCCTGCCGACTACGACTATGCGGGGGCCGGTGAAGCAGCAAGATCGCTCGGGGACTCCTACGCGATGCGTGGACCCTACTGGAACCCGATCTTCTGCCGGGCGCTCGACCTCTTCGGCATGGAAGAGGCGATGGCCAACATGTCGCTCGAACCGGTGCTCTTCGAGGCGGTCATCGAGCGGGTCTACGAGTACCTGGCGGAGTACTGCCGGCGGCTGATCACGGCGTGCGGCGACTCGATGCCGATCCTCTGCCTGGCCGACGACTTCGCGACCCAGCGCGGACTGATGATCTCGCCCGAGCAATGGCGCAGGTTTCTCAAGCCCAGGTACGCCGGGCTCTTCGAGATCGGCAAGCGGTCGGGCAAGCTGATCTGGTTCCACTCCTGCGGCGACATCACGTCGGTTCTGCCCGATCTGGTCGAGATAGGGATGGATGTGTGGGAGACGGTGCAGCTTCATGCGCTGCCGATGACCGCGTCGGAACTGAAGCGCGAGTACGGCGGGCACCTCTGTTTCTTTGGAGGAGTGAACACCCAGCATCTGCCGTTCGCCAAGCCGGACGAGATTCGGGAAGAGGTCAGGCGCTGCATCGAGATTCTCGGCGCGGGCGGCGGGTACATCTGCGGGCCGGACCACCACATCAAGCCCGATGTCCCGCCGGAGAACACGGTCGCGCTTTTCGACGCGGCAACCGGGAGGCCCACGCCAACCTGATCCTGAGGTTGGCCCATGGGACGCATCATCCACCCCGGCGGCGGCAGGCCCTGAATCAAGTCCATGTTGACGTGCCGGGTTTCTCGACTCCTTCCCTCGACCCCCCGTCATGGCTTATAATGAGCCAACGACATGACGAACATACTCGATTCCCTCAACCCCGCCCAGCGCGAAGCGGTCGAACATCTCGAAGGCCCGCTCCTCATCTTCGCCGGAGCCGGAAGCGGCAAGACCCGCGCACTCACCCATCGGATCGCCTATCTCATCCGCGAACACGGCGTCCACCCGCGAAACATCCTCGCCGTCACGTTCACGAACAAGGCCGCGCGCGAGATGAAGGAGCGCATTGAGAGCCTGGTCGGCTCGCAGGCGCTCAGCGACATGTGGGTCGGCACATTCCACGCGATGTCCGCCCGCCTCCTTCGTATCAGCGGCGAGAAGATCGGCATCCACCGCGACTTCGTCATCTACGACGAGAGCGACCAGAGCACGGTGGTTCGCGAGTGCCTCGAAGAGCTGAACATTGACGAGAAGATGTACCCTCCGAAGACGATCCTCTACAAGATCAGCCACGCGAAGGAGCAGATGGTCCTGCCGGAGGACTACGCATCGGCATTCGCGCACAGGTTCGATCCGATCGTCGCGCGCGTCTACCCGCTCTACCAGGAGAAACTGAAGGCGAACCGGGCGCTCGACTTCGACGACCTGATCTTCCACGCCGTCCGCCTGCTCGACCAGTGCCCGGACGTCCGCGAGCTATACCAGACAAAGTTCGAGCACGTGCTGGTTGACGAGTACCAGGACATCAACCAGTCGCAGTTCGAGCTGGTGCGCTTCCTGGCTGGATATTATAGAAATATATGTGTCGTTGGTGACGATGATCAGTCCATTTATTCGTGGCGTGGAGCAGACGTCGAGCTGATTCTCTCGTTCCAGAAGCACTACAAAGACGCCAAGGTCGTCAAGCTCGAGCAGAACTACCGCTCATCGCGGAACATCCTCGACGCCGCCTACCATGTGATCTCGCGGAACGAGCGCCGCGCCGAGAAGCAGCTCTGGACCGACCGCGACGGAGGCGCGCTCCTTACGCGCATCGAGGCCGTGGACGAGCACGACGAGGCGGCGAAGGTGGTGTCGCAGATTCGGGAGAGGGTCCGCTCGGGCGAGTGCGACTACGGCGACTTCGTGGTGCTCTACCGCATGAACGCCCAGTCGAGGCTCTTCGAAGAGGCGCTGATGAACTACCGCGTGCCGTACCGGATCATCGGCGGCGTGCGGTTCTACGAGCGCAAAGAGATCAAGGACCTGATGGCCTACTTGCGGCTCGTCTACAACCCGATGGACAGCGTGAGCCTGAAGCGGATCATCAACGTCCCGGTCCGCTCGATCGGCCCGGCGACGCTCGCGAAGATCGAGTCGTTCGCGCAGGATGAGGGAACGACGCTCGTCGAAGCGCTGAGGCGGGTGGAAGAGATCGAGATTCAGCCGAAGCCGAAGCGCGCGATCAAGGAGCTTTCCGCCCTGCTCGACTTCCTGCACGAGAAGCGGGAGGAGTATCCCGTCGGCAAGCTGCTGAAGGAGATCGTCGAGAACACAGGCTTCCTGACCGACCTGCAGAAGGCCGGGACGCGGGAGGCCGACTCGCGAGTGGAGAACGTCAAGGAGCTCTTCTCCGTCGTCGAGGAGTTCGAGAACACGAGCGAGGACGTCACGCTCCGGTCGTTCCTCGAGCAGGTCGCGCTGGTGACGGACATAGACAGCCTCGAGGAGGGCCAGGAGGCGATCACGCTGATGACGCTCCACGCGGCGAAGGGGCTCGAGTTCCCCGTCGTCTTCATGGTCGGCATGGAGGACGGGCTGTTCCCGCACAGCCGCTCGATTCAGGACCGGGACGGCCTGGAGGAGGAGCGTCGGCTATGCTACGTCGGCATGACCCGCGCGGAGGACGAGCTGTTCCTCTGCCACGCGTACTGCCGGACGATGTACGGCATGAGGGAGCGCAGCGTGCCGTCCCGCTTCCTCCGCGACATTCCGCTCGAGCTGTTCGGGCGGAAGAAGATCGAGCAGCCGTCCCGCCCGACGGCAGCGGTTCCAGGGGTCACGACCGGCGCGGCGTTCCGGCCGAAGGAGGCGGCTCCGCGTCCGGCGGCGAAATGCCCGTTCAAGGCCGGCGACAGGGTGAAGCACAACGTCTTCGGCGCAGGGATCGTGGTCGGCGCCCAGGCGGCGGGGACCGACTATCAGGTGTCGGTCGCGTTCGAGGACGTCGGCATCAAGAAGCTGATGCTCTCCTTCGCGCCGCTCGAGAAGGTTGAGCTGTAGTCAGACCGGTCTGACCAGTCAGACGTGTCAGACAAGGAGGTCACTATGAAAACGCTCGGTTTCGGAGTCATCGGCGTCGGGACGTGGGGCGAGTTGCACGCTCGGGTCTACTCGGAGGACGAGCGGATCACCCTCGCGGGCGTGGCTGATATGAACCACGCACGCGCCGAGTCGGCCGGAGTGAAGTTCAAGACCGCCCACTACACCGACTATGACACCCTTCTGGCCGATGAGTCGGTCGCGGCAGTCTCGATCACCACGCCCGACTTCGCACACGCCGAGATCGCAGTCGCCGCCGCCGAGGCCGGGAAGCACATCCTGGTCGAGAAGCCGCTCGCCACTACCACCGAGGACTGCCGGAAGATCATCGAGGCCGCGAAGGCATCCGGCGTCAAGCTGATGGTTGACTTCCACAACCGCTGGAGTCCGCCGTTCTACAAGGCGTGGGAGGCGATCCGCAAGGGAGAGATCGGCGAGCCGCAGCACGTCTACTACCGGCTCAGCGACCGAATCTTCGTCCCGACCGAGATGCTCCCGTGGGCCGCGAAGTCTACCGTCGCGTGGTTCATCGGCACGCACTCGATCGACACCGTCCGCTGGCTGCTCGGCGAAGAGGTCACGCGGGTCTACGCCGTCGCCCGGTCGCGCGTCCTGAAGGGGATGGGGATTGATACGCCGGACTTCTACCAGATCACGCTCGAATTCGCATCCGGCGCGACCGCCGTGATCGAGAACTCCTGGATCCTGCCGAACTCGATGCCGAACATCATTGACCTCAAGTGCCAGATCGTCGGCAGCAAGGGCATGCTGAACCTCGACACGAGCCACAACCGCACGGTGGAGAAGTACACGCAGACCTCAGCGGAGTACCCCGATTTCCTCGTCCTGCCGGCGATCTACGGGGAGCAGAAGGGCTTCGCGGCGGATAGCATCCGGCACTTCGTGGACTGTGTGCTCGCCGATACTGAGCCCCGCGTCACCGGCGAAGACGGCCTGGTCGTGACGCGGGTCATCGAAGCGATCGAGGAGTCGGTCCGCACCGGGCTGCCGGTCGGTATTCCCTGATCTCCCGCTACCCGGGGAGTACGCGGAATCCGCCTC
>JAGONM010000062.1:8632-9772 GCA_017993055.1 Armatimonadota bacterium | reverse complement strand
ATCCGCCTCTCCATTGGCGGCGAAGTCGTTCATCGCCTCGATGAACCTCTCGTGACGTACACCCTGGCCGCCGGGATGCCTCGCTTCGTATTGAGCCATGATCTCGGCACTGAGATCGTGGAATCTGCCCCACCAGCCGCTGGTGAGCCAGACCGCGTCACCGACGTATTTCGATTTGCCGCGCACGAGATAGCGGTCCGACAAGAGGCTGTTCGTGAACGTCTCACCGTCAGTGACAAGCAGACCTATGGTTGCCGCCGTGATCAGAACCTTCTCCAGTGAAGACTCGTTCACTCCGGTGCGCTCGGAGAGCTGCCCCAGAGTAAGGGGGCCGCCGGCCAGTTCAGTAAAGACGTCAATGTTGTTAGCGACGTGGAACGCCCGCGAGACCTCGTACGCGCGCGCGATGCCGAAGAGGTCGTCAGGCGTCTCCGCAGGGATACTGTATCCGTTCTCGATGCCTCGTCTGTCCGCCATGTGTGTTTTCTACCCCTTGATGCCTGTGAGGGTGATTCCCTGAATGAACGTCCGCTGGGTGAAGAAGAAGAGGACGATGATCGGGACGGTAATCACCGTCGAAACCGCCATCAGCATTCCGTAGTAGGACCCGTACTGGCTCTGGAACATCGCGAGCCCGAGCGAGAGGGTGAACTTGTCCTCATTGAAGAGATAGATCAGCGGGCCCAGGTAGTCGTTCCACGCGCCCATGAACGTGAAAAGCGCTACGGTGGCGAGCGCGGGCTTGGCAAGAGGGAGGACGATCCGCCGGAAGATCTGAAGCTCGGTGCAGCCGTCTATCTTCGCAGCCTCCATGAGATCCTTGGGGATCGAGAGGAAGAACTGCCTCAGCAGAAAGATGAAGAACGCGTTCCCCAGGAATGCAGGGACCGTTAGCGGCAGGAAGGTATCTATCCAGCGAAACCAGGTGTACACGGTGAAGAGAGGGACCATCGTCACCTGGGCCGGGAGCATCATTGTGCTGAGCAGGATCAGGAAGAGCGCCTCCCTGCCCCGCCACGGGATGACCGCGAGCCCGTATGCGACGAGCGCGCTCGATATCGAGACGCCGATGACGTTCAGGACGGCGATGATGAGCGTGTTCTTGAGGTACAGCAGGAACGGCACGAAGGTGAGACCCTT
>JAGONM010000062.1:0-8532 GCA_017993055.1 Armatimonadota bacterium | reverse complement strand
ACATACCTCGCGCTCGACCGGAAAAGCAGCAGCGTCGCCGCAAGTATCGCGAGGAACAGGAGCCAGGCCATCGCGCAGGCGTATCCCATCTTGAAGAGCTGGAACGCGTTGCGGAACAGGTACATCGAGAACATCATCGTCGAGTTCACCGGGCCGCCCGTGCCGCCGGTCATCACCCACGCCTGGGTGAAGTACTGGAAGCCGCCGATGATCCCCATGACGGTCGTGAAGAATATGTACGGGCTCATAAACGGCACCGTGATGTGCCAGGTCTTCTGCCACGGGGACGCGCCGTCGAGGCTCGCGGCCTCATAGAGGTCCTGCGGGACATCCTGCAGGCCGGCGAGGTAGATCACGACCGATCCGCCGACGCCCCACGTGCTCATCAGGACGAGGGCAGGTTTGGCCCATTGTATGCTTCGGAGCCATCCGGGACCGGAGAAACCGGGCAGCCCGAGGCTCTGCGATATCCCGCCGAGCCAGTCTACGCCGAGGTTGACCAGTCCGTAGTCCGGGTTGAGCAGCCAGATCCAGAGCACCGAGCTTGCGACGACGGGCACGATCGACGGGATGTAGAAGATCGTTCGGTAGAACGCCATGCCCCTGACCTTGGTGTTAAGCAGGATGGCCAGCGCGAGTGCGACGACGATGCCGAGTGGGACGGCGAGCACGGTGTAATATGCGGTGTTGTAGATCGATTCCCAGAAGAGCGCATCGTGCACGAGGGTCTGGTAGTTCCCCAGCCCCACCCACTGCGGCGGCTTGAGCGCGGAGTACCGGCAGAAACTGTAGTAGAGTAGCGACATGACTGGATAGACGGTGAACGCCGCGAGCCCGACGATCGCCGGCGCGCAGAACAGCAGTCCGTTCCGCGTGTTAGCTCGGTCTATAGCGCTTCGTTTCCGCTTTGCTGCGCTCATGGCTCTCCTGCAGAATGCGTGCTGCGAGGACACTCTATCGTTGGGGATGGAGTACAACTCCATCCCCAACTCCATCCTGGACAGTCAGGGAAGATGCTCCGCCCGACTCGGTGGTTGTCTACCAGATAGTTCACCGCGCGGGGGCCGGGAATCCTTCGTCGCCGGCGGATTCCGAGGCTCCCAACCGGCAAGGAGATGTGGACTGGAGGGCGAATCCGTGCTAACATATAGAAAAAGATTGAGGACCACCAAGCCTTTTGGCATCCATCTCCGAGGTGAGGCACATGAGAACGAGTCTCCTGGCGCGCGCTGTTCTGCCGGTCATGATAATGCTGGCCTCCGCGGGATGCCGCGAGAAGCCTCCCGCCGAGACGTCGTCACTGCCGCCGGTCCCTTCCGGGCGGGCCTCGTCGAGCCAGACCGAGACCGCGCCGCCCCAGCGCCAGCTCAGTCCGGGGACTCAGACGGCTCCGACTCCCATTCAGCGTCCGTCATCGGGCGCGCGGGGCCAGGAGAGTCGGATCGAGGAGCTTGGGCGGCAGCTCGCTGAGCAGCAGAAGGCGACGCAGCGGATATACGAGGAGCATCAGCGGCTCCAGAAGCAGCAGCCGGTCGTCGTCGGGAAGCCGGATTCGACGCAGGCGCGGCTCCTGGCGGACCTCCAGCGCCAGAACCAGGAACTGCTTCGCCGGCAGGAGGCCGCGCGCAGACAACAGCAGGACCTCATCCGGCAGAACGAGGCCGCGGAACGCGCCCGGCAGGAAGTGATCCGTCAGCAGGCCGAGGCCGCGAAGCGGAATCAGGATATCCTCCGACAACAGGAGGCGGCCCAGCGCGCCCAGGCGGCCGAGATGGCACGCCAGCAGGAGGAAATCCGCCGCCAGCAGGATCAGATCAGGGAGATGCAGCGTGAGGCCGAGCGGAACGCGCCGGTGCAGTACAAGTGCAGGTACTGCAAGATGGTCGTCTCCGTGCCGAAGAGCAAAGGCACCCCGTCGTCGTTCGACTGCCCGGTAGGGTCGTCCGGCAAGGGCGGATTCCACTCCTGGAGCCGGCAGTATTGAGATTTCGGAATCAAGGCCCGATCAGCTTGCGAACATCTTCCGGCTTGCGGATCAGGATGCGGCGGGCGATCCCGGAAGGCGTCTGGAAGCAGGAGCTGATGCCGGTGACCTCGACCTTGTCGCCGCTCGAATACCCCGCCGGGTCACAGATCACCCGCACCCCGACGTTCTCCTCCGCGCCGGTCGAGGTCCCGTCCTTCAACCCCGACCCGTCGTCGATGTAGAGGTAGCCGTCGCCCACCTGCGTCACCTTCCCCCATGTGCGGACGAGGAGTCCGGTAGGATCGAGGCCGATCATGAGCGATCTCTCGATATTCCCCAGCGGACCGGGGAGCTGGTTCCCAGTCGAGGCGATGAAGACATCCGAGGCCGTGATCTGCCGCTCGCCGTTCGACGTGCCGAGCGTTCCCGCGACGCGGACCTCGGTGCCCTCCGACACGACCACGTCGCTCGCCACGCGTATGCCCGCGCTCCTATCGGCCGACTCGACGTAGAAGTATGCGCCGCCCATATCGGTGGTCCCGGCGGTGACGACGGCAGGGGCCGTGCGGACGAACTGCCCGTCCGCCGTTCCTCTGAGGCTGCCGATGGAAGCCTCGCCATTGTTCAGGTTCACGCTCACGGTCGCCTCAGCCTCGTTGCCGGGGTAGTCGTGGACGACGGCAGTGAGTGTTCGCGATCCGTTCGCGAGGTAGGTCGTGTCTATCTCCGCCGACCAGCCGCTGGAGCCGTCGAGGTCGCCGAAGCCAACGAGCATGTCATCAGCATAGAGGCCGACCTCTGCCACTGCAACGTCATCCCAGCAGTTCCCCGCCACGGCGGTCACCCCGCTCAGGTTGGCGCCGCCTGTCGGGCTGGTAATGCTGACGGTCGGCGGAGGCGTTGCGGAATCGACGTGCACCGGTATCTCCGTCGCCTCGGTGTTGCCTGATCTGTCCTCAGCGACCGCGGACAGCGTCCAATCGCCCTCGCAGTAGTCGGCCACCCGCAGGTTCGCGGTCCAGAAGTCAAGGGCATTCCAGTCCTTCGCGACCAGGTGGCCGTTCATATAGAACGATACCGTCCAGGCTCCGAGGTCGTCATTCACGGTCGCCCTGACCGTTGTATCGGCAGTGACCTGGGCTCCGTGGGAGGGGTTGTCTATCCAGATCTGCGGAACTACGGTGTCCTCCGGCAGGTCGGCGCTCACAGTGTACTTCCCGAGGGCGGTTATCGGACACCGGATGGTCGCTGCCTCAGGATCGATCGTCCCGCCGACCTTGACCCATTCGTTCGCGCCCTCATCGTAGAAGTAGATGGCAAGATACTGCGTCCGACCGATCGCCGAGAGGTCTTCGCCCTCGTAGGAGAGCTCCAGAGTCGCGTCAGGAGGTACAAGGCCATCGGAAGTGGAGACTTCGAATGCGTGGCCGATGTATCCAGCTGCGGGCGGAGGTGGACTCTCCTCGGTCGCAAGGTAGCTGACTATGAGCGAGCTGGAAGTTGACTGCGCCTGAGTCGAAGACCTTACGGCCTCCACCGGATTGGAGGCTGTGATAGTGATCGGCTGCGAAGCCATGCACAGGGTACGCCCGCCGGACATCTCGAGCTCTGCGTATGCACGAACGAAACGCTCGTAGCCCCTGCATTGGTAGTCGGCGCGAGCATTGTAGACGTATCCACCCGAGACGAGATTCCAGGTCTCAGTCCGTTCCTGGTATGTCGGCGCGCTCTCGCCCTTAGCGTGGACAAACGTGACCCGCGGAGACGCATTGTCGGAGTAGCCGTTGATCTCGACACGTATGAGCGGATGCCCACCGCTGATGGAATGTGTGACCCTCATGCCGGGAATCAGGGACTCCCCTGCCACGCCCCTGTTCATCCAGTAGCTGTAGTAGTTCCCTGACACAAGCTTGTCCTCAATGGTCTCCCAGGAGTCTGCGGCAGTCCCCGGCACTCCAACCCACGCCTTGCCGCCAATGGGAACCCCTTGATGGGGGTGGAAGTCCTCTTCGGAATACCCCCAGACCGTGGTGTAGCCGGCCCTAAGCGCACTGTTCCAGAGCTCCTGCGCGTCGTTCACCGCAATCCCGTCGGGCGTGTAGTGGTCGTAGAGGTAGCGCAGGCGCTCAGGGCTCACAGAGAAGTCATAGTCGAAGACAACCTTCTTGCCCTTGTCGTTCGGATGCGCGATCAGCGCAAGGCCGCCATTGCTCTTGATATGCTCTATTCTAAGACCCACGTGAGCATACCAGTCGCTGCTGGGAAGGCCCTGCGAGAGACCCGAGACGCTGGTACCGGAGTTCATGCCGAGCGCCAACACGTGCGGAAACTCTGAGTCTATTGGTGTGAGTTCCGTGCTTCGCCGGCCCCAGACCACCCCCGAGGTCGAGTCAGCGCCGGGGTCCCAAATGCCCGCCCCGACAGTGGTAATAAAGTAGTCGTGATCGGAAATGGCGACGAAGTCGTAGTGACCCGGGATGGCGTAGTGGTTCACGACCTCGTTGAGGTTCCACGTGGATCTCATCCATGCGAGGACCGCTCCGGGTGGCCCACCATAGTACATTCCAACAAGGTAACCTCCGACCAACTTGTCGATGTCCTGAATCGAGTGGAAGTGAAGTTGACCTCGCAGGAGTTGATCGGATGCGTCGTTGCTGTATGGACTGATCGCTTCGGTCACGGCAGGCCCGGGAATCGCAGCCTGACCCGTGTTGTCAACCGTGAACAGGCCGGTGAAACCGGTGCTGCTGTTGCCGCCGCCGAGGGTGCGGTTGTCCACCGCAAAGAGGCTGGAGAGAGCGGTGTGCGTTCCCCCGGGGACGTATGCCCGGTTCTCGATGGCGAAGTCCGGCGAGTACTCAGTGTCCGCGTCGGCGGGGACAAGGAGCCAGATCGAAACGGCTATTACTGATACTGCTAGACTCGTCCATCTTCTCATTCGGCGATTTCCTCGATGCATTCGCAGCTCACCTGGATGAAACCTCAGGAGAGTCAGCACTGCGACGAGCGTTTGTCCGATCTGATCAGCGTGCCAAGCGAAAACCGTACACCTGCCAGCGATTACAGTAAGCAGCATAGCGATGAGAAACCCCGGGGCCTTCATAGCTCCGGTCGGCACACCTTGGCGTCCCATAGGCTTGCCAATCACCGCCCCTCTGAACACGCTGCGTTCCGCTGCCCGGACCCTCTGGATCAATCCAGCCGCCCGGGGGCCAAGACTGGTAGTATGCAGCATCGTACCAGTCCCTACACCACTCCATCAGGTTCCCAGCCATATCGTGGCACCCATATGGGCTTACGCCCAGCGGATAGCTTCCGGCAGGAGCGGTCTGTGCACCAGGATAGAGCGTGTCACCGGTGTAGTTAGCGGCATTGTTACATCTTTCCACGTCCCAAACATCCCCCCAGGGCCATATCCGAGGGTGTCCATCCCATCGTGCAGCCTTCTCCCACTGCGCCTCGGAAGGCAGGCGACATCCTGCCCACTTGGCGAACGCCTCGGCTTCATAATAGCTCACGCCGACAACCGGGTGGTTATCTGTCTGCACAAAAGTCCGGTACTCCCCCTCACACCCCGTTGCCCAGGTTTGTAGAGGCAGCCATGCATCAGGCTGATTTCTGCTGCCCTTCCAGGCCCACCCCTCTGCTGACCAATACTCAGAATGGTAGTACCCCCCCGCTAGCATGAATCGATTGTATTGCCCACGCGTGACCTCATGCTTGCCGATCCAGTACCCCGACAGGTAGACTGGGTGTTGTGGCAGTACGTCTGACCCGCCTGCGTCGCCAGGCTGTCCAGACCCACCCATCAGGAACAACCCCGCCGGGACGTAGACCATCTCGATGCTCCTGCCGCCGGGAAGAGGCATGGTCCAGTTCGATCCGGACGCCGTCTCATCACTGGCGGTTACCGCAGCGCGATACGTTGTCCCAAAGGCACCTGGCAGGTCGGTTGCGCAGTCCCAAACGATGTGCCGACTCGTGCCCGGTCGGACGTTTGGGCCTACGTCGCCGGCGATGGAGGAAGGCGTGATGGGATAGCTGTTTCCGCCGTCACTCGAGACCCTCACTGACACCTGAAGCAGGGTGGAGTCCGTATCGGCGAGATCGTAGTAGATGTCCACGATGTGCGACCCGTCCGCCCGCTGGTGGCCGCTGACGTTCGAAACCGTCGGCCCGACCGCCCACGCCGGTATCGAAAGCCCGAGGGCGCACGCGCATGTCAGGATGAGAATGAGCCAGCTGTGTGACCGCATAGTATCACTCCTTGCTTCATCGTACACGAAAGATGGTGGTTCTGGTGGGCTGCGGTGGGAAAATGGAACTACCGCCAGTCTACTACTGCTGACGGCAGACGTCAAGAGATTGGCCGGAAAACAGGTAGGAATACCAGGGGGAGGAGACAGGAGTCAGGAGTCAGAATGCGGATCCGCCTCGTGGGCGTGAGCGAGGTAGGCATCGAGGACGGGGGCGACGCCGTCGTCTTGGCGGATGACGCCTGCGTCGAGCCAGAGGACGCGGTTGGCGACCGTGCGGACCGCCCTTAGGTCGTGGGAGACGAATATGATCGTCTTGCCGGCCTGCTGCATCTCGCGGACCTTCGCGTAGCACTTCTGCTGGAACTCCTCGTCACCGACCGCGATCACCTCGTCCACGAGCAGGATGTCGGGGGCGATCTGAGTGGCGATGGCGAACCCGAGGCGCAGGACCATCCCGTTCGAGTAGGTCCGGATCGGCGCGTCGATGAACCGCTCCAGTTGCGCGAACGAGATGATTGCGTCGAGCCGCTTGCGGATCTCCCGGCGACTGATCCCGAGGATCGAGGCGTTGAGGTAGATGTTCTCCAGGCCGGTGAGGTCCGGGTGGAATCCCGCGCCGAGATCGAGCAGCGATGAGACGCGTCCGTTCATGATCACGTCGCCGCTCGTCGGGCGGTAGATGCCGGTCATCGTGCCGAGGAGCGTGCTCTTCCCGGAGCCGTTCTTGCCGATGATGGCGAGAGTCTCTCCCGCGTCCACCGTGAAGCTGACGCCTCTAAGCGCATGAACTTCCTCGACGGTGCTCCGCCGGAACGACGTCGCGAGCGACTTCAGGCTGCCGCCTTTGTTGTGGCTCAGCCGGAACGACTTGTGCAGGTCTCGGATGATGACAGCTTCCATCGGCACTAGCTTGCTTCTCCCAGGATGTCATTCCCTACGGAGCCGATAGTCCTGAGTGCGCCGATGAGTGACGGCGTGTATCGAAGGACGGCTCGATGCAGGAAGGCCGTCCTTCGATACGCTTCGCTACTCAGGACTGTCGGTGTGTGGGCTGTGTCAGGCACCATCAGAGCATCTCCGCGAAACGGTGCTTCCTGCTGTTGAAGAACAGGTAGCCTGCGATCAGGACGACCAATGACATCGCGCCCGCCAGCGTCAGATAGCCATAGTTGAGCGGCAGGTCCGGCAGGCCTGGGATGTTGGCGGGCGGGAGCAGGATCTTCCGATAGGTGGTGATCAGCAGGGAGAGCGGGTTCATATAGTGTATCCTCGCCAGCGCGACTCCGAGCGGGCGGTAATACTCCGGGATGCGCGTGGCGAAGTCGGGCGTCCACACCATCTCGACGAAGTAGATGATCGGCGTGAGGTAGAAGAGCAGGTTCAGGAACACCGTGACCATGTACTTCACGTCCTCGTAGTAGACGTTCAGGCACGAGACTATGTACGCGACGCCCATCGTCAGCATGAACTGGATCAGCACGACCAGCGGGAGCAGGAGCCAGGTCGTCAGGATCGGCGTCCCCAGGATCAGCAGGTAGACGAAGAACACACCCAGCGCCAGGATGAAGTGCACGAGGTTCGAGATCACGAAGGAGGCCGGGAGCACCTCGCGCGGGAAGTACGTCTTCTTGACGAGGTCGCCATGCTGGAGGACCGACTGGGCGGCATCGAGCACGGACATCTGGAAGAAGGTCCACGGCAGGAACGCGCAGAGCACGTAGGCGGAGTAGTTCGGGATCTTGTCCGCGAACCCGACGAACTTAAAGACGACGGTGATCACCGCGACCTGCATCAGCGGGTTGAGGAGCGACCAGAAGAACCCGAGGACCGAGTTCTTGTAGCGGACCTTGATGTCCCGGATGACGAGATTCAGGAGCAGTTCGCGGTACTTGGCGAGTTCGGCGAGTTCTCTGAGCATGGGGGGCCTCGAGACGATCCTTCCAAGGCCATAGTGTATACGGGGCGAGGCCGGTTGTCAAATGCCGAAAGTGGAAAAGCCTCCGAATCCTTAGGATTCGGAGGCTTTATGAATAAGCTGGCGACGACCTATTCTTCCGGGGGCTTGTGCCCCAAGTACCGTCGGCCCTGGAGAGCTTAACTACCGTGTTCGGGATGGGAACGGGTGTACCCTCTCCGGCATTATCACCAGCAAACTTGTGCACAAATGCACATGGAGAACCGCACAGCGGGGGGTAAATCAGGATTGTAATGGCCAAGCCCTCGGCCTATTAGTACAGCTAAGCTGAACGCATTGCTGCGCTTACACACGCTGCCTATCAACCATGTAATCTACATGGGGCCTTACTC
>JAGONM010000061.1 GCA_017993055.1 Armatimonadota bacterium | reverse complement strand
ACCTTCGAGGACTTCAAGTGGATCGGCGACTACAACCTCGTGCTCGGCCCGAACTTCTTCTGCCCGCACCTGACCTGGTACTCGATGCGCGGCCGCCGGAAGCGCGACTATCCGCCGAACTGGAACTACCAGCAGACCTACTGGAAAGAGCTGAAGCCGCTCAACGACTACTTCACCCGAGTGGCATCGGCGCTCAAGGCCGGTACCGCAAGGCCCGACGCGCTGATCCTGCACTCGATCGAGACCGGCATGGCCGGCCACCGCTTCGGGCTCAACGTGCGGAAGGATGTCAACGGCCAACGACCGACGATGCCGGCCGATGCGCCCGGCGAGGACTGGGGCGCGGCCCGGGGAGCCGAGGGCGCTCTTCGCAAGACCCTCGACGCCGTCCTGAACGCAGGCTACGATGCGGATCTCGGCGATGAGGTGCTGATCGGCGAGATCGGCTCGGTCGAGGGCGACCTGTTCCGCGTTGGCGAGATGATGTACCCCGTCGTGATAGTCCCGCCGGCCGCAACCTGGCGCCCAAGGACGTTCGAGCTTCTCAAGGAGTTCGTCGGGAACGGCGGCAAGGTGCTGCTCCTGGGCAGACCGCCGACGGAGATTGACTGTGAGCCGGCTCGCGAGGAGTGGCGGTCGTTCGCCGCCCAACGCGGGGTCCGGACGATACCGTGCGGCGTCATTCACATACAGAACGCGCTCGACGGAGTGTCTCAGCGGACCTATTCACTCCGCGGCCCGGACGGGTACGCCGTCCCGAAGCTCTACCTGCAACGCCGGGTTGACGGGGATCAGGAGATCTTCTTCATCGTCAACTCAGACCGCGAGCGCTCGCACGACTACGTCCTGACGCTCCACGGCAGAACCGGCGTCCCGATGGCCGTCTGGCATCCCGTCGCCGGCACGCGGGCAAAGATCGTTCCCGACGAAGTAGACGGCGACTCCCGCTACTCGTTCGCCCTCGCGCCGGGCGGCTCGACGCTCATCGTTGTCGGCCTCGGCTCGGTCAACGGCGCGGCACCCGAGCGCGCGCCGGTAGATCTCGCGCACGGAGAGGTTGTCCGCCTCCTCGACGGCTGGCAGTTCGCCCGGTCCGAGAAGAACGTGCTGGTCATGGAACGCCTCTCCGCATCGCTCGACGGCGGCAAGACCTGGTGGGACGAGGATATGGAGTTCCGCATCCGGCACTCGCTGGCGAGGCGGTTCGGCACGTCCGATGCTCTTCAGTGGCAACCGTGGGTCGCCATCCGCAAGGGCGACTACGACGGCAAGGGCGGCCCCGTCGCCCTGCGATATCGGTTCCGGAGCGCGATCGCCCATCCGAAGAGCGCCTACCTGGTGATCGAAGACATGCACAAGGGCGAGGTTATCGTGAACGGCAAGAAGCTGGACCTCTCCAGGATGGGATGGCACTGGGACCGGGGATTCGGCCGCGTCGAGATCACCGATCTCGTCAGGAAGGGCGAGAACGTCGTCGAGTTCCGGTTCCCATACGACTTCCTCAGCGAAGTGGAGGCTGCGTACATCGTCGGCGACTTCGGCGTTCGGTTGGCGACTCCGTACGAGGGCGAGATCGCAGACGAGCCGGCCGAGCTCGAGGACGGCTCGTGGGTCGAGCAGGGCTACCCGTTCTACTCGGGCATGATGACCTACCGTACCACGATTGACGTTGCCGCCGATGGGAAGTCCACCTGGCTGCGGCTCGTCCGGCCCTCAGGGATCATGTACAAGGTCCGCGTGAACGGGCGGCCCGCCGGGAAGATCCTCTGGCGGCCGTTCGAACTCGACCTGACGCCGTTCGTGAAGGGTGGAATCAACGAACTCGAGATAGAGGTCGTCGCCAGCCGCCAGAACTCGCACGGCCCGCTACACGAGACCGACGGCGATGACTTCATCGGCTGCAGCCCGCACAACTTCGAGGGTGAGGGGGCGATCCGCGAGGAGCTCAGCCTCCACGATTACGGCCTCCTCGGCGGAGCGGAACTGATACGCCTGTAGCGGTCCGACGTGTTCGACACGTCCGACCGGTCAGAGGCACAACCATGCCGTTCGATCCAGGAGACAAACAGGTCCTTCGTCAGTTGGCGGCGAGGGTCGCCGAAATAGGCCGTCATCCCCGCCAGGCCGAGCGGCGGGAGATGTGGAAGCGCCACAACGGCCTCAGGAAGACCAAGCCGATGGTGCTGATCTTCCCCGAGGGCGCCTGGGGCGAGATTCTGCCGCACGACATACTCCAGTGTGCCGACGGCCTCGCCCGCGGGATCGAGTGGCATCTCCGGCACAAGATCTACTACTGGGAGCACCTCCGCGACGACCAGGTCATCGAGCCGCGAATAGATATCGGGCTCGTCTGGTCGCACACCGGCTGGGGACTCCAACCGGGCTACATACACAGCGGAGTCGAGCGGGGCGCGTGGCATCCCGACCCGCCGATCAAAGATCCGTCGGACCTGGCCAAGCTGAAGTTTCCCGACCTCGTCATAGACGACGAGGCCACCCAGCGCAACTTCGAGCAGGTCGCCGATGCGGTCGGCGGCGTCATCGAGGTCCGAATCCACCGCCGGATGCACATCTGGGGCGAGTCGAGCATCGTGCGCGAGTTCGCCCTGCTCCGCGGCCTCGACCAGATCATGTACGACATGATAGACCGCCCGGAGTGGGTCCACGAGGCGATGTCGTTCCTAGCCGAGGGCACGATGCGGCTCCTGGATCAGATGGAGGCGTACGGCAAGCTCGACCTCGCGAACGAGGACGACTACGTCGGCTCGGGCGGCGTGGCCTACACCGACGAACTGCCGAGCCCTGGGTTCGACGGGCGCGTGCGCATCAAGGACCTCTGGGGCTTCGCGGAGGCGCAGGAGATGTCGCAGGTCTCGCCGGAGATGCACGAGGAGTTCGCGCTCCGGTACCAGCGCCCGCTGCTCGAGCGGTTCGGTCTCACATGCTACGGGTGCTGCGAGCCGGTGACCGACCGCCTTCAGTACATCTTCAAGATTCCAAACCTGCGCCGGATCTCGGTCAGCCCGTGGGCCGACCTGCGGATCGCCGCCGAGCAGCTTCAGGACAAGTACGTGTTCTCCTGGAAGCCGAACCCGGCGCAGATCTGCGGACATTTCGACGAGGACCGCATCCGGAAGGACATCCGCGACACACTCGACACAGCGCAGGGCTGCGTGCTCGAGATGATTCTCAAGGACACGCACACCTGCGAGCGCGATCCGTCGCGCCTCTCGGCCTGGGTCCGCATCGCGCAGGAGGAGACCGGCGGCCTGGACTGATGATCTGTGGGAGGCGCCTCCATACGGCAATGGCTGGGACAGCCTCTCGGTATGCCCTGCGGGCTACTCGAGGAGGTCGGTTGTTCTGTTTCGCAACCAGGCCCCGACAGCTTCGAGTAGCGCAGCATATCGAGAAGCGTCCTTGGCGCACAGCCGTCGCCGACTGGAGTCGCCTCCAACATCATGCGTAGTGGCCGCGTCTCCGTGCCGGCCACCGGAGAAAACCGTATGCATACTGCGCACCTTATCTCAGCGATTCTCTTTCTGCTCATCGTCGCATCGGCCTACGCGGTCTACTCGCCGCCGGGTTTCGCGCTCGACATGTGGTTCATCAAGGAGAAGGGCCTCTGGCACCAGTTCGAGCTGAACGGCCCGCATCCGAGCGACTGGGACAAGCAGTGGCCGCCGCTCGATCAGGCCGACCGCCCGCCGCTGGCATGGTTCGAGCAGGGCATCTTCCACTCGACCTCGAAGGACCTCATCACCTGGCATGACGAGGGCGTCGCCGTCACGATCGGCAAACCCGGCGAGTGGGACGACGGCAAGATCGCGAGCGGAAACATCGTCAAGCGCGAGGGCACGTTCTACCTCTTCTACCCCGGCATCCGCGAGCATCCGAGGCCCGGTGAGTGCGCGACTCCAATCGGCGTTGCGACCTCGAAGGATATGGTGCACTGGACGAAGCACCCCGACAACCCGGTGATGGTCCCGGACGGCAAGATCTACGACCCCGCCGGCAACTGGCGCGATTGCAGTTTTCTGTGGGACGAGAAGCAGAGGATTTGGTACACCGTCGTCTGTGCGACGGCGACGGGAGCAGGCCCGATCGAGAGTCGTGGGTGCATCGCCCTGCTGAGGTCGGCCGACCTGATCCACTGGGAGGCGCTCCCGCCGCTGGTAATCTCCGACCGGTACACGCTGGGCATGGAGCTTCCGTTCCTCTTCAAGCACGGGAAGAAGTGGTATCTCGGCCACTCGATGTACGGCAACTATTTCTCGAAGGACTGGCTCGCTAAGCACCCTGAGGTCGAGGCGCGGGGCGGCGTGCACTACTTCATCGGCGATAGCATGTTCGGCCCGTTCGCGATCCCCGAGGACGACTGCCTGGGGTGCCAGCCCGACCCGCCGCCGTACGCCGTGCAGCTCATAGACGAAGGCGGCGATAAGCTCTTCATGCACTGGGGGCCGATCAGGTACGCGACTGCCCTCCCGAAGAAGGTCGAGTTCCTCCCGAGCGACCTGATGCGCCTCGTCTACTGGAAGGGCACCGAGAAGGCCCGCAAGGAATCCCTCGCAGGAGGCGATTCCAATCGCCGATACAACCTCGACGCCGATGCGTTACCCTCCGCCGACATCGGCACTCCGGCAACCGACTGCTTCTTCGAGGGCACGGTTTCGGGTGACGGCACGGTCGGATTCGCGCTCGGGAGTGCTCTCCTTGTGTCGGTTGATGTTTCGGCCGGCGTCGTGAAGTCGCTCAATCCGGCGGACCGCACCCCGCGCGAAGGCAGGGAAGGGAAGGTCTCGCCCGACGGCCCGATGCGCCTCAAGCTCGTCGCCGACGGGTCGGTCGTAGACGTCTACGCGAACGACATCTGGATGTTCTCCGAGCACTGCGGCCGCCCGGACCCCGATCAGGCGCGTCTCATCGCCCTCAGCGGCAAGGTCACGGTGGACAAGGTCCGCCTCGACCGCCTGGCCACCGGCAACCCGATCCACCGCTACGGGTTCAACTACTGACCGAATGACAACACTCGAGGAGGAAAACCATGCCCGGGGAAGACAGGTTCAAGGAACCGAGGATATTCGACATGCCGTCGTACACCATGGCGGTCGTCGAGAGCAAGGGCGATCCCAACGTCGTCGGCGAAGAGGTGTTTCCCGCTCTCTACGGCGCTGTCTACGGCCTGAAGTTCCAGCGACGCAAGGAGGGTCTCGAGGACTTCAAGGTAACAGGCCTGCGAGCCCGGTGGCCGGACGCGCATCTGCTGCCGAAGGATCAGTGGACCGGCCTCTGGGGACTTCCTATCCCTGACGGCACGACTGAACTGCCGAGGAAGGTCGAGAGTCCCGACGTGCGGATCGAGGTCTGGGAGTACGGCGCCGTGGCCCAGATACTACACGTCGGCCCCTACAGCGAGGAAGGTCCGACGATCGAGCACTTGCACAGGTTCATCGAGGAGAGCGGCTTCGAGATCGCCGGCCCGCACGAGGAGGAGTACCTAACGCGGCCGGACGCCAGAGAGCCGAAGACGTTCATCCGGTATGAGGTCAGGCGGAGGAAGTAACCAGTGACCGGTATTTAGTTGGGGTAGCACTGGTAGCTGGTTACTCGATTGTCAGCTTCAACACACACTCCCTGTGCCCGGGCGTGAAGGGGACTGCGACCACGATCCTTCCCTCGCCGATCTTCGCCGATCCGTCCTTTACGTAAGGATTGTGCGGCAGAGCCGGCCAGATCACCCGCGATCCCTCAGGCAGCGATAGCTTCCACCCCGCGTGCGAGATCCATCCGCCCGCTTCCTCGCTCGTCATCGTGAACGCGTCCTCGCCCAGTACCCGCTCCGGCGCATCTCCCGTACGCAGCGCTAGCCCGACGTGCGGCAGTAGAGTGACATGGCCCTCGACCGGCATCCCCGAGCGCAGGGTCGAGCGCACATGGATGAGCGCGGTGTCGTCGTCCACCGTCTCGACGAAGACATGGCATCTCTCATCGCCGTAGGTCAAGTTCAGTCCGATCGGGTCGTCCGGCTTGATGGAGGCTTCGGACGGGATGTGGAAGAGCGGTCCTTTCGGCGTGAAGTCCGGCGTCTCATCGCCCGGCTCGTGCTTCAGTAGCTCCGTGTCGCCGACCGTGAAGTTGCTCCACAGCGGCTGCAGCTTCGTGTTCCCGCCGCCGACTATCAGGCCGACGCGGTCGTGCCAGATGCTTGCCAGGTTCTGTCGGTCCTGAAGCCAGCGGCTCTTGGGGATCGGGCAGCAGTAGGCGGAGAGGCAGACGAACCAGGGTCCCTTCCGGCGAATCAACGCCTTGTCGTCGCTGAGCGAGAACGTCCGATCCGTCTCCTGCGCGGCGGTCGCAGTAGTCGGGCCTTCCTGCCCGCAGGCGATGTAGTCCGCCATGTTCTCGGCCGAGATCGGCAGATTCCTTCGCGCCAGGAGGCCCATCTGCTGGCTGACGAACCCGCGCCCCTCCGGAGTGAGGGTGAATGACACGTTCGGCCAGCGCACCGATCCGTGATACGGGTTGCGCTCGTCAACGGTCTCGACCGCCGAGCCGTTCGGGTAGATGAAGTTCGCATAGAACCCGGCGGCGCGCTCCAGCGCGGGCATGACCGATTCGTCGCCCGAGGCCGCGTAGTATATCCCCAGCGCGGTCGTGTAGACCGAGCCGTACATGACCACCGGCCCGTAGTTCTCCGACCAGAATCCGGCAGGGTCCTGCTCGGCTATGACCCTCCCGAGAAACTTCCGCGCCTGGTCCCTCCACTCAGGCCGATCGAACACCTGCCCGGCTACGTATAGTCCCATCGCGTGGAAGGCGGGGATGTTGTGTACCTTGACGAGCTGGGTTGCCGCGATGTTCGTGTATCCTCGGATGAGCGCCTCGTCCCAACGCTTCATCTGGTCGGCAGTCATGCCTTCGCGCACGAGCGCGTATGACCTGATCCAGGCGCCGTACGTCCAGGGCATGTAGATCTTGCCCCAGGTCGAGCCGTCCTTCTTTCGGAACTCCCACTGGCCGTTCTCGTCCGCGTCCTCTATCAGAGCGTCACCGGCGGCGACGATGGCGTCGAGCAGCCCCTGGTCGTGGTAATACGGGTTCTCGGGCGAATGAGTGGCCCAGGCCACGGCCAGCGTGAACATCACGTTCTGGTCGGTCACGATCCAGATGCCGGTCCCGAACCGGCCGGTATTCGGGTCCTGGCGTTTGAGGATATCCGGGACGCCGGCCGCCAGCCCGCGGATGAACTGCTCCCTGAACTTCAATTCCGGCGCATCGGACAGCGACCGCCCGGCCAACAGCATGGAGATGATGAGCGAGAGAAGCGCAAGTCTGGTCACGGCAAACCTTCCTGAGATGCGGATAACGTAGACTTAGCCGAGTCCCCGAAGAAGTCCTGCTCGATGACGGCTCTGCAAGTAACATACTATGAAGGGCCATCGTACATCTCATCGGAGGCCGTCCACCATGCGTATCTCGCGAAGCACCCTTCTGCTCGGCGTTCTGGCCGTGCTGATCATTCTGTCTGCCGCCTGGCATCTCGCGAACAGGCCGCCCGGGTCGGTAGCGCCGATCAAGCGTCCTCCTTCCGCGCCGACTACGCCGAAGCCCGCCGACGAGACGCTCGCCGAGATCCTCGAGCAGGGTACTGCCCGACCGGATCAGATTCACGCGCTCCTCGCGGCCGACAGGTCCCTGGCCCGTCCCGACGAGAAGGCCCTCGAGAAGCAGTTCCGCCGGATGCTTGCGTCGCCGCCCATCATCAACGTGGGGTACGACATCCCCGACCGCGACTACGTCCCGAAGGGCGAATATGCCTGGCTCCAGCCGCTCGCATCCGGGAAGGTCACGGAATCCGAGGATGCCATCCGCTGGTTCGAGTGGCTCGACGACGACACTCTCGTGTATTCGACCGCGAACGGCATCTACCGAAAAGACCTCGACGGCCCGCCGTGGGCGCTCGCGGAGAGGCCGATGGCCCGGATGAGCGTTCCGACCCTCTCGCCCGATCGGAAGTTGCTTGCGGCCGTAGTGCCGGGCGGCATTCTGGTGGTCGGGACCGAGTCCGGTGAGGAGCAATTCCATGCGTTCGAAAGGCCGATCAATGACATCACCTGGTCCCCGGACAGCCGCCTCGCGGGTTTTACCACCCGGACGGAGTTCTGGACGCTCGATCGAGTCGCGATGGTTTCCCGCCGTCTCCACCAGGCGGAGTATCTCCGGGGAGAGGAATGGATAGAGACGAGGTCCATGAAGGTTGTCTCGACGAACGACCCACAGTGGTCGCCGGACGGCCGGTACGTCGCCGTCCGCCAACTAGTGTCAGGCGACCCTGGATCGGACTACCTGTCATTCACCATACTGAACGGCCAGAGTGGAAAGGTCGTGCGCCGGGTCAACTGCTGGTATCGTACCTGCATGTCATGGTCGCCGGACAGCCGGACGATCGCCTACGGAGACAGCGGCGGAGATGCCGACGGTGTGGCGTTGGCCGTGGACATCGTCACCGAGCGCGAGCGGCTGAACTTCTGCGGCGGCACGGATACCGTCTACGGGCGCAGCGCCTGGTCCCCGGACGGGAAGTACGTCGCCATGGAGTTCCTGGGCAGAGGCTGGGAGGGGATCGCATACACATACCGGACGCTCGGGGTGTTCGAGCCGGTGGGGACCTCCGCCAGGCCGCGCCCGGCGGCGTCGAGACCCCTTCCGATGGCATGGCATCCCACGAAGCATCTCACCGCGAACGTCGTGGAAGCGAAGCTCGCGGGCCAGGACTATCGAGTGCATCCCGAGCGTCTGCCGACGGTCGGATGGACGCTTCGTCTCATTTCGTACGCGGCCCGGCCGAGCAGCAATCTGCCGTACACCGGCAAGATCCCCGACCGGTTCGAGTACGTCGCCCTCCCGCCTCTCGCCGGCCGGAAGCAGACGCCGAGGTGGTCGCCCGACGGCACGAAGCTCGCCGTGCTCTGCGACATATCCGGCAAGTACCAGGTGCACGTCACCGAGCCTGTGTCACAGTCGCGGAGTAGGGAGAACGCGGACACCTGGCTCGCCTCGGCGCGCGAGCATCTCAGTAGCGGCAATCTGAGCGGGGCCGTCCCGTGCCTTCAGAACGCAGCCAGGCTCGGCGCGCCGTCCGCCGCCCGTGTCCTGCTCGCGGACGCCTACCTGCGCCTTGCCGATAAGGAGAACCGCCTTGTTCAGCGCTCCCGGCTGCTCGACGGGGCTCTGTTCGAGGCCGCCCGCGTACCGTTTGGGTCGCTTGACGCGAGTATCCGCAAGCGGATCATGCAGGCCGTCGTCACCCGGGACTCCCTGTCCCGCGCATACTACCGCGTTGCGCAGGGCAGTGAGAGGTGATCGGTGGGAGAGAGAAGCGATGATGTTCGGGAGGGAGTTGCACTCCCTCCCGGTTCACACCTGCCGCGGTCCGGAGTACAACTCCGGCCCGAACGGTTGGTCTCACTGATCACCGGTCACTTTGCCACATACACCGCCAGGCGCACCGACTCCGGCGCGTAGGGCTCGATCTCGATCCTGTTCGATCCCGCTCTTAGGTGCTTCGATACATCTAGGCGGAACGGGCGGCCGATGATGCCTCCCGCGTACTTGCCGTTGACCTTGATGCTCGCGCCCTCCACGAGGTTCTCCATCTCCAGGTAGACCCTCGACTTGCCAAGCTGAGGGACCAGGCACGTCCCCTTGAACGGGTTCGCCGGCATGATGAACTGCCCGATGTTCCCCCACGGAGCGTCGCCGTACCCGGCGATGACCTGCGCTCCCGGCCACGCGGAGTCGTCGAAGCCGACCGACATCCAGCCCTGGACCTCCCGGTCCGACGCCTTCCACGACCCGTCAATGCTCCCGACGACCGGTTCGCCCGACTCGAGGCCGATCGAGTAGCGCCCGATCAGCCCGGCGGGGCTCGGCTTGTCCGTGATGTTGGTGGCCGCGATCGCGAGCACGTTGACGCCCGGCCTGAGGAACTTGGTGATCTGAACTTCCTTTGGTTTCTGCCAGGAGTTCACGCCGGGGTTGTTCTGACCGGCCTTCTGCCCGTTGACGTAGAGCACCCACTCGTTGTCGGCGCTGATAAGGAAGCGCCCGCCCTTGACCGCCCTGTCCGGCATGGTGATCTCCGCGCGGAACCACCTTGTGCCGGGCGGCGCATTCGTCCGCGGATCGGCCTCGGGGTACCAGACCCACGGAGATTCGAGCAGATTCGGATCGTCGCCGGTCTTCGGCTTGGCCGTGTTGCCCTTCACCGGGATGACCGACTTCGGCTTCTGAGTCGTGATCGCTTCCGGCCGCTTTGCGCCCTTGTTCGGATTGAAGACGATCAGCGCGCTTTCCATCGGCTCAAGCGTCAGTTCGAAGCCCTCTCCATCGTTCGGCAGCGATGTGATCTCGTTGCGCATCGGGTCCCAGCGCTCGGGATGCGCGTCGGCGCAATCGGCCAGAATCCGAAACCGCTTGGCCTCGCCCTCGTGCTGCTGGTTGCAGATGAGGTACACGTCCCTCCCCGACTTCACCCTGTGGAGCACATGCAGCCAACCGTCCGTATCGCCCTTGTCTACATAGAGCACCGGCTCGATCCATGAATCACCGGCCAAGACACTAAGAAGCTCCTTTGGGGTGATCTTCCCAGGAAGGAAGTATGAGCGTCCGCCGGCCTCGGTTGTCTTCTTCACCTCCAGTCCAGGCACACCCGAGCCCCAGATAGCATCAACGAGTGCTCCAACCTCAGACGATGTATGCCCGAGGGTCGCTGACTTGCTTGGGAGGAAGTCATAGCCCAAGACGATCCCGCCGCTCTCAAAGAACTCCCTGACCTTGAGCAGCGTGGGGTATGGAATGATCTCGACCGGCGGGACGATCAGCACCTTGTACCGCTCATCCCGGAGTGCAAGCTCTCTGCCGGAGAACTGCATATCCTTCTCGAACACCTCGTACGGTATCCAGTCGCAGTCGTAGAGCGCATCCTGGATCACGCCGGTCATGGCCTCCGGAGTGACCGACTTGCCGACGTACTTGCTCTGCCCGCAGAAGAGGAACGCGATCGGGCAGACGTGCTTCCCGCCGGTGAGCATCAGGCTCAGGCGGCTAGAGTAGTCCGCCCACACGCGATAGAGCGGCCATCGGGGTTCGGCGTCGTCCGCGTAGAAGTAGGGTGGGCAGTCGGTGTCGTTCGGCGCCTTCGGGTTGAACGAGTGCGGGATCATGAAGTTGACGCCGCGCACCTGATGCCAGTCGCAGAGCCACTTCATCTGCGGGTAGGTGATCCCCTGGCCGTACGCGC
>JAGONM010000060.1 GCA_017993055.1 Armatimonadota bacterium | reverse complement strand
AGGGCCGGGATAGTCGGCAACCCCACGGACATGTACGGCGGCAGCGTGGTCTCCTGCTCGATCGCCGAGCGCGCCTACTGCAGGCTCGGGACCGCCGAAGAGATGGTCTTCCGCATAGACTCCGACATCCTGCGCGTCACCGGCAGGGATCAGCTGGCGCTCGACGGCGGGCGTTTCGACCTCATGAAGGCGGGAGTAACCGCGCTCGACATAGACCCGGCCTCGGCCGAGCCGTTCAGCCTCGAGATATGGACCGAGATCCCGGAGCAGGCCGGGCTCGCGGGCTCGACGGCGCTCTTGGCGGCGATCATGGGATGCCTGTTCGAGCACTACGAGATGCGCCTCAGCCCTTACCTGATCGCCGAGAAGGTGCGTCGGACGGAGTGGGACGTGATGCACATCACCTGCGGCTACCAGGACCACTACATGACGGTCTTCGGCGGGCTGAACTTCATGGACTTCCGCGGCAAGGAGATGATGCGGATGGACGACGACGAGCCCTTCGCCACCATTGAGCCGCTTGGAAGATACCGAGACCAACTGCCCATGCTCCTCGCCCACACCGGGGTCAAGAGGTTTTCCGGCGGCGTCCACAAGAACATCCGGGAGAGGTGGCTGGAGGGCGACCGCGAGGTCATCGAGGCCTACGAGCGGGCCGCTCACCTCGGCAGGCTCGGCAAGAAGGCGCTCCTCGCGGGCGACTGGGAACTGCTGGCCAAGCTGATGAACGAGAACCACGCGATCCAGCGAGACCTGGGCGGCTCCGGCGACGCGAACGAGCACCTCATCAAGGCGGCGCTGGAGAGCGGCGCGCTCGGGGCGAAACTGGCGGGCGCGGGCCGGGGCGGCACGATCATCGCATTGGGCATGGACCTCCAGCGACTGGAAGCGGGGCTCTCCGACGCAGGCGCGGAGAAGATACTCAGATTGAAACCGTCGGACGGGCTCACCGTCGAGAGGATGTGCTGAAGTGATAGTCAGAAGCCGTGCTCCCGTGAGAATAGACTTCGCAGGGGGCTGGACCGACGTGGATATGTTCGCGAAGGGCGCCGGCGGCGCGGTGATTAACGCAACCATTGACAAGTACGTGACCGGCAAGATGGAGATCTTCGACAGCGCGCCCAGGCAAGACGACGCGGAATCCGAGGGGATAACGGTCTCGTACAGGTCGGACCTGCCATCCGGGTGCGGGCTCGGCACGTCATCCTCGCTCAACGTCGTCTGGCTCAGCCTCATCAAGTCGCAGATATCGTCGGCCGACGACCGTAAGGTGATTGCGAACCTGGCCTACGACCTGGAGGCGATCCTCGGCATTCTGGGCGGCAAGCAGGATCAGTACGCGAGCGCGCTCGGCGGGTTCAACTTCATGACCTTCGGCGACAGGGTCGAGGTCGAGCCGGTCAACGTCTCCCCGGACACCGTGGACGAACTCGAGAAGCGGCTGGTCCTCGCCTACACGGGAAAGCCGAGGCTTTCCGGCAACATCCACGAGCATGTCTGGGGCGCCTATCGAGCCGGCGTGCCCGAGACCGTGAATGCGCTCTACAACCTGAGAAACGTCGCCATCAGGATGAAGACGGTGCTCGAAGCGGGCGATCTCCTCGAGTTTGCGGAACTGCTGAACCAGAACTGGAGGCACCAGAAGCAGCTTGACGCGTCCATAACCAACGATCAGATCGAGGAGATGTTCGACGAGGCGTTCAAGAACGGCGCGTCCGGCGGAAAGGCGTGCGGCGCGGGCGGCGGGGGGTGCGTGCTGTTCCTGGCGGAACCCGGGCGCCGGGGAGACGTCGAGCAGGTGGTCGAGAGGCTTGGGAGCCGCGTCATACCGTTCAAGTTCGAGTTCGAGGGGCTTCAGGTGGTGCAGGACTGACGGCGTCGGCGTTTGGGGCTTTGAGATCGAATAGAAAGAGGACCGGCGGATTCCGCCGGTCCTCTCTGTGATTCAGGAGTCAGTCGGGGATACTAGTCTATCCCCCAGCCCTTCCAGCCTTCTCTGGCCCAGAAGGTGCCGTTGATGTTCGTCTGCACCCAGTTCGGGTCCTGCGGGTTCGGCACGTCGAAGTTCTTCGCATGCCCGTCGGCGTAGAGCACGTTGATGCTCTCCGTGTGAGCGAACTGAACTTCGCCGGCGGCGCCGGAACCGGACACGCCGTCCCAGAGGAGAGGAGCGTCGGAGACTCTCTCAGCCTCAGCCACGCTCTGCCCGGCGACCTTCTTGCGGACGTTGCCGTTCTTCACGACCGCGTTGAAGAAGTAGGTGGTCGCGAGGTCGGTGTTGTTGGCCGTGCTGGGAATAGTCGTCGGCCTCACGTCGCCGGTGTCATTGCCGGTCCAGACGTTCTCGGCCCACCGGATCGTGGTGCCGGCAGCGTTCCAGTCGCCGTTGATGGTGATGCTGGGGCATACGAAGATTCCCTGGCTCTTGACGTACTGGAGTACCAGGTGCTGGAGCCAGAGGGCGTCGGAGTTGACGTTCGAGTAGCACTTGCGGGTGTTGTTCCCGAACCATGTCTGTCCGTCGCTGGCAAGTTCCGCCTTGAACGCGGTGTTGTTGTCCAGGACCGGTCCAAAGCCGGATACGAGCGGGAACTTGTCGTCCCAGTCACTCGTGTAGTTGTGGATTGCAAGGCCGATCTGCTTGAGGTTGTTCAAGCAGGAGCTTCTCTGTGCTGCCTGTCTCGCTCTTGCGAATACCGGGAAAAGAATCGCTGCTAGGATGGCTATGATTGCAATGACGACGAGCAGCTCGATCAGAGTGAAGCCCTTCCTATTCTGCTTCACGCGTAGCATTTTGACACCTCCAAGAATGAATAATGATGAAAACGATGATGCAGAAGGTGATTCATCTGCGCTGACACGATATTCTATACGCAATCCCCTCCTCTTCTGCGCGAGATTGTCCTCCCCTCGCCGGCCGGCCCATAGGCCGACTCACCTCTGCGAGGTGGACTTGCGCGTGCTGTCAAGGCAAACTACCGGGCGTCGCGCCGTACGGGTGATGACTGAAGTGGTATCCGGTACCGGTCGCGGGCAAGCACTTCGCCTACCTACTAGCAATTCTAACACCCTTCCGAGAACGTGTCAACACATTTTTTCGCCGGCGCGCCGAGTTCACATCGGACGGCGCTCGGCCCCGACCGGGTTATTGCCGTCCTGCGGGAACATCCCGCGTATCAACTCCTGCGCGGCGTCCATGTCCGCCCTCACGAAGGCGCCTCCGCCGTCGAGCGCCGGCAGCGTCTCGGTGCGTATCGAGGCCTGCGGGACGGACCGGATGAACTGCGCCAGGCACGCGATTTGATTGGTCTTGAGATTCGTCTTGGTGTCCGATCTTATTCTGTCCAGGATCCTCGGGGACCTGAACATGACCTTGGGATCGGACAGGCGGGCCTTGGCCGCCCGGAAGAACTCCTGCTGGCGTTCGATCCGAACGAAATCCGAGTCGCCCCTGCCGTCGTTCGACTGCCGGTACCGCACGAATCCGATGGCCTGGTCGCCGTTCAGCAGCTGCTTCCCCGGTTTCAGGTGGATGTGCAGATCGCCCCAGTTGTCGTCGTAGTCGAGCTGCTTGTCCACATTGATCTCGAGCCCGCCGGCCATGTCTATCGCCTTCTTGAACCCGTCGAACCCGACCAGCACGTAGTAGTCCGGCTGGACGCCCAGGAAGCTGAAAACCGTCCGGCAGGACAGTTCGGGGCCGCCGTATGCATTGGCGTAGCTGATTCGGCGCTTGCCCTTGTAGCCCGGTACGCGGACCAGCGTGTCCCTCGGCAGGGAAAGCAGGTTCGCGCACCGATTGCGGAAGTCCACCCGGGCCAGGATCATCGTGTCGGTCCTGCCGGGGGTCTCAACCACCCGCCCCCTGGGGTCGCGGTCCACGTCGTGGCCCATGATGAGGATATTCACCCCATCCTGCCCGGGGAACGCTTCCTCCGGCTTGTCTATGCCTGCGAGCATGAGGCTCACGGCGTCGCACACGGTGGGAGACGACTTGCAGAGGTAGTATGCCGCGCCCGACGCGAGAACCAGCAGCATCACGACCGCGGAGAGCAGGCGCTTGCGGTTGACTCGCGTCTTCCGACGGGAAGAGCTTCCGTTCTGAGGCGTGCTGACCGGAGAGTCCAACGATTGACCTTTCTCTGCGATCGTTCCTCGGTGAGGCGACTATCGGATTATATACGGCGCCCGAAGTCCAGTCAAGCAAACGTCTGTTCTATTTGCTTTTCAAGGTGCGCGCTCTGGGTGCTCTACTGATGTTATCGGCTGTTCTTCAACAAATCCTCAGGGTCGGCGGCGGGCTCAGTCCGCAGGAACGAGACGCCGCGGCGCCGAACATCTAGTTCTGGCCGAACGGAGGACAACCGGGAAGTGGAATCGCCCGCCGAGCCGACATACGCAAGGATGAGAGTCGCGCCGGAAGAACTCGATCTGGCTCATACGCTCACCCCGGGCCAGTCGTTCCGCTGGCGGAGCGACGATCTCGGGCGGTGGACGGGAGTCGTCGGGCGGAAGGTCGTCCGGATATGGCGCGAGGGACCGGACCTACTCTTCGAGATGTTTCCCGGCCCGCCTGACGAGCGGGTCATACGGGACTATTTCCGGCTCGAGGTCAGCCTGGCGGACGTGCTTGCCGGCTTCCCGGACGACGAACACCTGAGCCGGGCAGCGTCGCGGTTTCCAGGGCTGAGGGTGCTTCGTCAGGATCCGGAGGAGACTCTTCTCTCGTACGCCTGCAGCCCGGCGAACTCGGTGCGGCGCATCGTTACTTCCATCGAGGAGATGTGCAGGCGGCACGGCGACCTGATCTCAGTCCTCGACGGCCGCGAGTGGTACTCGTTCCCGACGGCGGAGCGCCTGCTCTGCGCCGGGCCGGGCGACCTCGCGGGGCCCTGCGGCCTCTGTTTCCGGGGTCGGAAGCTCTGCTCGGCGGCGGGTCGCATCGTCGAGCGCCCGAAGGGGTGGGCCGCGTCGCTCCGATCGGCGTCATACGACGACGCGCGCGCCGAGCTGATCCGGATCGAGGGCATCGGCCCGAAGATCGCCGACTGCGCGCTGCTGTTCTCGCTCGACAAAGACGAGGCCTGCCCGGCCGATACGCACATCCGGCAGGTCGCGGCGAGGCACTACGGCCTCGATCTCCCTCAGAAATCGTTCACCCCGAGGGTCTACCAGCAGATAGTGGACTTCTTCCAGTCGAGGTTCGGCGCCTACGCAGGCTGGGCCCAGGAATACCTATTTTACGACGACCTGCTCGGGAGAAGATGAAGCGTTCGCACCTCCATCGCCGGCGCTGCCTCGCCGCGCACAGGCAACTTTGCCGGTTTTCGTCACAATTCGTTGACGTGGGGAACAAACTCGGGTAGAATGAACTCACAAACTCGGATTATTCTGCGGTCCATGCGAAAACATACCTGCCGGTCACTGCTGATCACCGCCACGATGCTGCTCACGATGAGCGCCGTCCGCGCATCGGTGTTCCATGTCGCCTCCGATGCATCCGGCGCGAACACCGGCGCATCCTGGGCCGATGCGTTCACGACCATCCAGCAGGGGATTGACGCAGCCCACTCCGCAGGCGGCGGCGAGGTCTGGATCAAGCGCGGCGTTTACAGCGCCGCCGCCCACAGTCCGTTCACCGACAGCTTCGAGGCCCTCGATTCCGACTCCGTGGACGTAATCGGCGAGGAACGCGACCTTTGGTACACATCCGCGGGACAGAAGAAGTTCGCGCACATCACGATTATCTACCTGAAGGGCCCTGTCACCGGGGTGATCCCTGCCGCCGTCGCGGGCACGACGACCGATCAGGACCCGTTCGCCACGAGGCTCTCCGCCTTGAAGGGCAGTGGCGATGACTACCTTCTCGTCGCCAATCACCCCAGCTACATCTCAGGCTCCGGTGACACCCGCATAGACCCGCAGGAACTCCTGAACGGCGCCAATGCGCGCGCCTACGATGCGATGGAACTCAAGAACGCCGAAGACATCGCCAAGTGGGACTACGTGCTGGCGAATCTGGACGATCAGGCGGGCGACTGCACCAAGATGGTCTGGGGCATCCGAGCGGATGATATGCACCAGTTGGACGGAGTGGACTACCGGGTCTACGGGGCGATGATGGGCTGTATGCCGACCTCAGACGAGAACCCGGTTTACGCGGACCGGCGGCTCGCTTTGAAGGACATGATACGGCGGGGAAGCTTCGTGTGTCTGCCCGCCCTTTCGAGATGCGGGATGCCTGCGTACACCCTGGACGGCTCCGGAGGCTCCACGAGCAGGATTCGAGTAAGCGTCTACGTGCACGCGAACGGGACCGCAACCGGTGGGCTGCTCCGATTCTACGGCTGCAACTCGGCAACGGGTGATGCGCCGGGCACACTGCTCTTCAGCGCGCCGCTCGCCCTCGACGCGAACAACACTGTTGACTACTACCTTACCGCCACGGGACTCGCCGGAGGACAACCGCTGACTGCGGAGCAGAAGGCGAGGATCAAGTACATCCGGCCCGTGGTCACCTGGACCAACCCCCAGATCTGGCGAAATGCGTACCTTCAGCCGGTCCGCATCAAGAGTAACGGCGACTGGTGGAACGGGCCTGCGGTCACCCTCGCAGGGTCGCATGCCGCAATCGGCCCGTCGCCCTACCCCTCCGGCGGCGCGGACACCGGCAAGACGACCTACTTCAACACTCACACGCACACCACCGCTTCCGACGGCGACTCGTCTCCGGCGGCAATGCGCGCGCGATACTATGAGAACTACGGCGAACTCGACCCCGAAGGGTCCCGGTTCACGGTGGTCACCGATCACAACCGGCGCACACCCTTCGACATCCTGACGCCCAGTGTTGTCGAATTGAAGGAAGGCGTGTCGCTCTACGGGGGATTCGCGGGGACGGAGACGATCCTCGACCAGCGCGATCCGGTCGCCAACCCGACGATCATAGACCCCGACCGCAAAGCACGCTGCGTGCTGGCGAGCGGCATCGGGTGGACCGACCATTCGGCGGCGTTGATAGACGGGTTGGTGCTTCGGAACGGCAGGGCGCTGGACGCGCAGGGCGGCGGAATCTACGCAGTGGACTGCTCGCCGACGATACGCGATTGCGTCATCAGCGGCAATAAGGCCGCATATGGCGGTGGAGCCTCCTTCTACGCCAACGCGAACGCGATCGTCGTGAACTGCAAGTTCTCGGACAACATCGCAGACGGCAAGTTCTACGGAGGAGGCGCGGTCTACGTGCGCGACTCTGCTCCGAGCCTCACGGATTGCAGGCTGATCGGCAACGTGGCCGAGTCGGGAGGGGCGATATACTCCGCCGCATCACGCCTGACCGTGAACAGCTCAGTGTTCGAGAACAGCGCGTCCAAGGTCGGCGGGGCCATCCACATGACCTCCACCAGCGGGACGTTCCGAACGTGCGGGTTCCGCCTCAACGCCAGTGCGACTAACGGTGGGGCGATCTACAACAGCGGCGAGATGCTGGTACTGGAGGATTGCGAGTTCACCTCGAATGAAGCAGACCGGAGCGCGGGAATGGGCGGAGCGGTGTACCAACTAGGCAGCCACATCGGCCTTGACCGATGCGTCCTGACGGGTAACGTGGCGGCCGAGGGAGGCGCGGTCTACTGCGGTTCGGGCAACACCTACATCGCGGCTTCGGTCTTCGCGGCGAACCGGGCTGCGGGGACGACCGGCCGAGGAGGAGGCGTGCTTGCGGAGAACGAGAACGGCATGCTGGCCCACAACACCATGACCGAGAATGTCGCCGCAAAGGGCGGAGCGTTCTTCTGCCTCAACTCGCCGTTTACGGTGGCCAACAACATAGTGGCCTTCAACACGCGCGGAATAAGCGTCTCGGGCGCGAAGCCCTCGCTCTTCAACAACGACGTGTACTCGAACTCGATTAACTACGAAGGGATTACCCCGGGCGCCTCCGACATCTCCGCCAACCCGACGTTCGTGGATGCGGCCGGAGGAAATTACCGTCTTGCGGCGGGTTCGCCGTGCATGGAGGCGGGCACGCACGCGCTGGTCGGCCTTCCGGTGTACGACTTCGACGGCCGAATCCGGCCTTCCGGGCGGTTCGTGGATATAGGCGCCTTTGAGTTTCCCTGGCCGAACACGTGCCCGAAGCCTCTCGCCGACGGCTCGATCGTTGAGATGGAGAAGATCACCGTCACGGCGGCGTGGCCCGATTTCTTCTATGTGGAAACGGATACCCGCAGCTACGGGATACGTGTCGAGAAGACCGCGCACGGTCTCTCCGAAGGAATGCTGACCGACCTTGGCGGAACCATGAGGACCAACACGGACGGAGAGAGGTACATCGAAGCGGCGACCGCGGCTCACACCGGATCCGGGGCTGTTGATCCCATCGGACTCACCGTAGCCCACATCGGCGGCGGGCCCAGCCTAGGGCAGCGCGGAGTCGTCGGCGGGGCGGGCGTCAACAACATCGGCCTGCTGGTCAGCACCTGGGGACGGGTCACTACGAAAGGCGACGGCTTCCTGTGCCTGGACGACGGGTCCGGCATACGGAACGAGTACCAGAGCGAAGGAGTCCGGATCGTGTGCAATCCGACGGATTACGAGATCGGCGATCGGATCGCCGTCGTAGGTATCTCATCGTGCTTCGCGAGACCGGACGGCAAACTGGGGAAGCGGATTCTCACCCGCGGGCCGGCCGACCTGCGTCGCATTCAGTGAGAGGGTAGGCGTCGCGCGACCATCGAGGCCAGTGCCAGCACGCCGAAACCGAGGCCGAGAAACGCGCTCGGCTCAGGGATGACCGTTCCGGCGAGGCCGACGCCGACACCGGGAATGTCATGCCACGACGCGCCAAGGCTTCGGACCCTGTACTCCTCCCAGCGGTCGAGGCCGTCCAGCGTCCCCGAGTAGGGCACGACGGCGCCGACGTGGACGGTGAAGAGCATGCCCGAATCCTGCGGGCCGGACGTGTTGACGTACTTCCCATCCGGGTCAGGACGATAGGTGAACGTCAGGCTCTGTCCGGGGCCGATCGCGTACGGGCTGTAATATTTCCCTGACTCCGCCGCCAACTTCATCCGCCTCCCGTCCCAATCCCAGCCTTCGGGCGCAGTCCAGGATAGCGGCTCACGCACCCGACAGGGCGTCACACTCCAGACTAAGATGTCATAGTCGTCATAGACGTCCATGCCGCGGCCGCTCTCGTTCGCCAGCGTCCAGACGAACGTGTCGCCCTCCAGGGACCAACTCACGGACGTCAGCCCGGTGTAGATTGCGGAGTCCCAACTCTCAGCGGCCGCCGGGCAGATCGCCGTCGCCGCCAGGGCTCCGCACAGGATCGCCATTCTCAGAATCGGCCCCTTCATGCAGTCTCCTCCTCGCCCGAACTTCGGGCCGCCTAATGACTATCTCGGCAGACGGCGGCGGCATCCTCAGGGGGCATGGCTTCTCAGGCTCCACCGAAAAAAGAAACCCCGATCCGTCGCGGACCGGGGCAATTCCGGAAAGGAGAATAAGATGTTGCTTTCACCAGAGATTATCGGCAGGGAATTCCGGATTCCTTAGAGGATTTCCCCGCAATCCTGCGAAAGAGAAAGAAAGCCCGATCGAAATCGGTTCAGGGCTGAAGCTCCTGTGGAGACTCGATGGACCCCGGTACCGGCCCGAAAATCGAGATCAAGGTCCCGTTGAACCCGGCCGAGTGTTCCCGGGTTCGCAGGGTCGTTGCCTGTCTCGCATCGGCCGCGCTCGACGATCCGATTGCCATCGGGGATGTCGAACTGGCGGTCGGCGAGGCATTCAGCAACGCGGTGAAGTACGGTCAGCAGGGCAGCGCGACCGTGTACATTGACCTCACGACCCCGAAGGTCATGAAGCTCGAAATGGTCTACCAGGGAGCGGGTTTCGACACTACGGTCAAGTATCCGAGGGATGTGGAGAAGGCGAGCGGCGGATTCGGGCGGTTCATCATGGACCGAGTGCTCGACATGATGGACTATACGTTTGAGGAGGGCCGCACGATCCTGCGCATGAGCAAGACCCGACCGTAGTCGAAGCGCCGTCAATGGCGACGGCACAATACAACTCATCAGAGGAGATGAAAGAATGAGCGTTGTAGACCTCGATCTCGTGTCGAAGTACATCGAGATCAGCCCCGAAGCACGGCTACTCCTCTGCAAGAGCAACCAGGAAGCCTACGCGAACCTCAACCTCAAGTGGGGCGGCGGACTGATTTCGGCTGATGCGTTCGTCGTCCTCCACTGCGCCGTCCGCGGCCCGGCGAAGGGCGGAATCCGCATGTCGGATGATGTCAGCCTGGACGAGACCCGCAGGCTCGCCGAGCTGATGACCTACAAGTGCGCGCTCGCCAAGATCCCGTTCGGCGGCGGCAAGTCCGGCATCTGCATCAACCCCAAGAAACTCGGCCCGGAGGCCAGGCGCGCGCTGATCTCGGAATACGTGCACGTCTTCGGCCCCTATATCAACTCAGGGGCATACGTCCCCGCGCCGGACATGGGCACGAACGCCGCCGACATGGCGACGATCTACGGCTGCACCCACATCCCGGAGTGCGTCACCGGCAAGCCGCCGCGCATCGGCGGGCTCCCGGGTCGCGAAGAGGCGACCGGCTACGGAGCGGCGAGCACGGCGCGGATGGCCGCCGAGCGGATACTGGGGAAGAGCGTCGAAGACCTCACAGTCGCGGTGCAGGGATTCGGCAACGTCGGAAGCTGGACCGCCAGGTTCCTCGCCGAGTGGGGCGCGAGGGTGGTCGCGGTCTCCGATGTCGGGAGCGCGGTCTATGTGGAGGGGGGACTGGAGATCAAGGACATGAAGGTCGTGACGCCGCTGTGCGGCGGGTCTCTCCCAACCATGAACAGGGACGAGCTTCTCCTGCTCCCGGTGGACATCCTGATCCCTGCTGCGAAGGGCGGAGTGATCACGGCGGACGTCGCGTCGAGGCTTCAGGCGAAGCTCGTGATCGAGGCGGCGAACGACCCGACGACCCCCGAGGGCGACGCGATCCTCCAGCAGCGCGGGATCAGCGCCGTGCCCGACATCCTGGCGAACGCGGGCGGCGTGATCGCATCGTACATCGAGTGGCGGCAGGCGAAATCCGGCAGTCTGACGGACAAAGAGGAGACCTACGCCGTCATTGATAAGCAGATATCCCGCGCGTTCGACGAGGTGTCGGCGCTGGTCGAGGACCGGGGCGTGAGCCACCGCCTGGCCGCGCAGATACTCGCGGTGGACGAGGTCGTCCAGTCAATGGACGACCGCGGGTGGATCTAGGGAAGCATGGGAGATGGTTGATGGGGAATGGGTTCTCATCAACCATTCCACCTTGGTACGCCGGTATGTGACGGTTGTGTAGATTTGTCAATCATGTGTTACACCACGTCCTGATAATGGCGGAGGATCTGGGATGCGGATCGCCAACCGTGGGCAAGGAGCGGCCTGCGGTTGGATCCCCTCAGGTATCGGTTGAACTGGTT